>DAOUYK010000240.1 GCA_030666145.1 Mycolicibacterium sp.
TATGGCTGTGTTGCTCGGGCGCGGCAGGCAGCCGGGGTAGCGGGAGTTGCACACCGCGAACTTGGGCAATGGCAATAGCGGCTTCGCGTCTTCGCGGCTGGGCAATATCGGCGCCAATAACTTCGGCATCGGGTTGGCCGACAACAATCGGTTTGTGCGTCTCGGCGATGGAATGTATTCGGGCACTGGCGATCCCACCAGTCAACAGCGCCCTACGACGACCCGACTAGTCCGACGGGCTCACCTCACGCCGACGCCCAATCGAGACCCAATACAGGGCCAATCGCCGGCTAGTGCTAATGCGCCGGCTCGTGGTCCGCAGTATTCTGCGTGACGATGGCGCATGATCGATCGAGTGGCGGGGCCCGGTTCCGTCGTGGTCTGCGGGTCGCGCTGCGTGGGCGGCGCGATCCGGTGCCCGTTGCCGGCCAGCGGAGCTGGCCGTCGGGGGGAATGGGCGATCTGCATACGCGGAAGGTTCTTCATCTCGCCACCCGGCTCGCCGAGGTGATGTTGTCATGCGGTTCGGGCACTGCGGACATCGTTGCGACCGTTGAGGACGTGGCTCAGGCCTACCAACTCACCGATTGCGTTGTCGACATCACTGTCACGACCATCATTGTCTCGGCGCTGCCCGACGCGGATAGTTCGCCGATCACCCTCGTGCGGTCGGTGCGGACTAGGTCCACCGACTACAGCCGGCTGGCCGAGCTGGACCGGCTCATACGGCGGATCACCTCCGGTGGTGTCACGGTCGACCAGGCTCACGACGCCATGGACGAGTTGACCCAGCGACAACCCCCGTACCCGCGATGGCTGGTGACTCTGGGGTGGGCGGGCTTTGCTCTTGGCATCGCGATGCTGCTCAGTGCCAGCTGGCTAGCCTGTGCCCTGGTCGCCGTCACAGCAGCGGTGATCGACCTGACTCGTGGGCTGCTGCAACGGATCGGGACCCCGTTATTTTTCCAGCATGTGACCGGAGCAGCGATCGCGACCCTCGTGGCGGTGGCGGCTTATCTGTACGCCGGTCAGGGTCCGACTGCGGTGGTGGTCGCCGGAATCATGATGCTGCTGTCGGGAATGACCCTGGTCGGTGCAGTCCAGGACGCGGTCACCGGCCACATGCTGCCGGCAGTTGCCCGCCTTGGCGAAGCACTGTTTCTCACTTCAGGGATCGTTGTCGGGATCCTCGCCGGGCTTCAGGTCGCCGCCCTTTCTGGCATCGCGATCGAGCTGTACGTCGAGGCGACCGAAACGTTTGTGACCCCGAATCGGCCGCTGCAAATCATCGTGGCGGTGTGCGGTGCGGCGCTGGCCGGATCATGTCTGACGGTGGCGAGTTACGCGCGGATGCGTTCGGTGGCCACCGCCGGACTTGCGGCCGGACTTGCCGAGCTGGTGTTGATCGGTCTGGGCATCGCCGGATTCGACTATGTAGTCGCCGCCGCGATTGCTGCGATCGGTGTGGGTTTCTTCGCCACCCTCACCTCGATCCGCCGACAGGCGCCGGCCCTCGTGACGGCGACCGCCGGCATCATGCCGATGATGCCGGGTATTGCGATATTCCGGGCGGTGTTCTGCTTCGCCGTGGAGGAGAATTTCGATGCCGCTCAGGAGCAGCTGCTGCTGGCGGCGGCGACGGCGCTGGCTCTGGGTAGCGGGGTGGTGCTAGGTGAGTTCATCGGTGCACCATTGCGGTACCGTGCCGGACGGATCGGCGACTTCTTCCGGATCGAGGGAGCCCCTGGGCTCCGCCGGGCCGTCGGCCGAGTAGTGCAGCTAAAGCCTGCCAAGAGCCTACCCACGAACGGAACCCGCAGCCGCCGATCGCGAAGCGTAGCGCTGGAGCCGGCACCAGCAGTGGATGGGCATCTGGAGGAACCTAGCCAGGGTCCTAACGACCAGAGCTAGTTGGACCGTGGCCGAAGTGCACGTAGCTCAGCGCGCCGACCGAGCTAGCGTGGTAGGCGACCTTCCCAGGGCCTGAAACCGTTGACCATCAACGATTTTCGGGACAGGGGCAAGAACACAGGACAGGCAATGAATTACAGCACGTGATTCATCAGATGAAAACCGAAGAGTCAGCGAAGAAGGCCCGAGGCGCATCGGGCATTGTGAGTATCACACCCAGCCCTTGGCGAAAGGAAGCCCTCAATGTCCCAAACGGCCTCAACGAGGGCGCCCGCCCCGGCGAGCACGTCCACTGGAGCGTCGCTGCCGTTGGTGGCGTTGCCGCAAACTGAATTGCTAACGATCAACAAGCGGGACATCCCACTGATCAAGGATCTGATGGGCGGGGGTGTGCATTTCAAGCCGCTGCGCCTGGACATGGAGAACGGCGTCTGGGTGGTGCTGGCCACCTTCGAAGCGGGCGCGCGGATCCCGCTGCACTACCACACCGGCGAAGTGGACGCCTGGACGATCAGCGGCAGCTGGCATTACCTCGAGTACCCCGATCAGGTGCAGACCGCCGGCTCCTACCTGTTCGAGCCGGCCTCATCGGTGCATACGCTGTACTGCCCTGAGTCCAACACCGAAGACACCGTCGTCTTCTTCCGCGTCAAAGGCGCCAACGTTAACTTCAACGACGATGGCACCTTCCACTCCATCCTGGACGCCACGCTGCTCACAGCCCTCATAGGAGAACTGGCCGCCGAGCAGAACCTGGGAACCATCAAGTATCTCACCGGTGGCGCCGTCACCTTCGCCGACGAGGGCTCTTGATGGCCCGTAGCGGAGAGGGCGACCGTCCAGGGCCGTCGCCGGCCGGTCAGAAGATCTTTATCACCGGCGCCAGCGGCTTCATCGGGGGCGCCTTAGCTGAGCGGCTGCGGGCTCGCGGTGACACCGTCATCGGCGTCGACCTGAAATCCGATCCCGACGCCGGCGTCGTTGCGGGTGATATCGCCGAGCCAGGTGACTGGCAGGAGCACGCTGCTGGCGCACATCTCGTCATCCACACTGCTGCAATCGTTTCCAATATTATCGGCATGGACGAGCAGTGGCGGGTCAGCGTCGTCGGTACCCGCAATGCGCTAGATGCTGCGATCCAGGGGAAGGCCAGCCGGTTCCTGCATCTGTCCTCGGTTCGCGCATTCTCCGATGTGGGGTTCCCCAACGCCGTGACTGAGGATTATCCGGTTCGGCCCGATGGTAATCCATACGTGGACACCAAGATCGCCTGCGAACAGGTGGTTCTGCAGTCACACGCGGCAGGCGAGCTGGCCGCAACGATAGTGCGGCCCGGCGATGTGTACGGACCGGGCTCGCGGCCCTGGACGATCATTCCGGTCGAGTCGATAAAGAGGAATCAATTCCTCCTTCCGGCAATGGGCAAGGGAATCTTCAGCCCGGTGTACGTCGACGATCTCGTGGACGGCATCGTTTTGGCCGCCGACAATCCCGCCGGGGCCGGGCACGTGTTCACCATCAGCGGCGGTGTCGGCGTGCCTTGCAGGGAGTTCTTCGGTCACTACAGCCGCATGTTGGGTAAGGGCAAACCCATCGTGGTTCCGACTCCGGTGGCGCTCGCGATCGCCGGCAGCTATTCGAACGCCCTCAGGCTGCGGGGGCGACGCACCGAAATCAACCCGGTTTCTGTTCGATACTTCACCCGGACGGGTACCTATTCGATTGACAAGGCGCGCCGAGTTCTGGGGTTCGAGCCCAAGGTCGATCTCCCAGACGGCATGGCCAGAACCCGGGATTGGCTGGCGCGTGAGGGAATGATCACGTAACCCTGACGAGACCAATGTCTCAGCATGTTCACGGCTAACGATGACGGTCACGCACAGGTTGACCAAGCAGCCTTATCTCTTGAAGCCGTGATCACTTGCCTAAACATTCAAGGAGGGGGCCAATGGTTGATACCACGACGTACTTCACCAAGTGTAAAGCGCCTTGCGGGCGTATCGCAGATGGCGACCACCATGTTGAAGATGACTACCAAGGACTGCTATATGACGACTTCAAGTATTCCTGCGGCTGCCGTCATAGCCGACGCGTTTACCACGATGGATGCGTCCGCATAAAAACGGTCCGGCATGGCGGCAAAGTGTTGCGTGACGAGCACTCTGTCAAAGTCGGGTGAAACTGGACCACATCGCGTGGGACGTTGAGGGTGGGTTTGGCCCGCGACGCGACTACATCGTTCCCGCTCATTTCTTTGGTGGTCCGCCGGGACCGTTCCCTGTCGTCCGAATCGACAGGGAACGGGTTCACCTTCGGTGATCGGTTGCGGTAGTCCGCCACTGGGGGCACTGCGATCTCGGCGACGTTGATCAGGTCCTGGATGTTGTCGATACCGGCGTCACGGATGAAGATATTGCTGGTGTAGGCGAACGCTTGGTGCAGCGTTTCGGTGGTAGCGGCAAGCCCGATGCTGGGTTAGTGGGATCGACCGTAGCTGGATTGGGGTTGCCGGTTGCGCTAGGCGGCAACCGCCCGGCTGGACGGGGACCGTAAACCTGTCATCGGCGCGCGGCCCGGTGGGGCAAGGTAGCCACCGGAGAGGAAGAAGCCTGTAGCACGATACGCAGTCTGGCCCCCTGTTGGCTCGGCAGCGCGATGCCAAGCGGCGCAAGGTCTAGACCAAAGGCATGCCCCGACAACCCGGCCCGCGCACCACAGTGAGCCCAACTCCGACATCGGTTACATGCAGACCATGAAACCGGATCCGCCACAGGGGCTTACCTATGTCCTGAGGATTCGGGCGAAGCCAGTAGTTCGACGGGTTTCAAGCAGCTACAGCCGGCTTGCCGCGAAGGCTGCACCCTCGTTGGTCATCCCGTTGAAGGGGTAGAGGGAGTGCTCGTCGTTGGGCAACATGCCTGGGATATCAGAGCAGATGACGTCACCGGGAGCGCACAGGCGGATCGTCTTGTCCGCGTACGCTGGTCCGATCGTGATGAACGGCGCCCCATACTTCTGCAAGACCTGACCCGCAGGCATTCCGAACAGGACTGCGGCGACGACATGGTTGGCGACCTCCGGCGCCATCGGCGGGGGCAGGGACGCGGCGGGCACGCCCGAAGGCAACTGGTCGGAGGCGGTGTAG
>DAOUYK010000092.1 GCA_030666145.1 Mycolicibacterium sp.
CCGCTGGTGCATCCTTTCGGCGAACGCTTCTGCCAGCCGGTCGGCGATCGACTCCAACAGGATCGCGCTGTAGTCGTCATGGGCTGCCTTGAACTCGTCGATCTTGTCCTGGCTGCCCAGCCCGGTGGTGACGGCGAAGGCACCGACGTAGTCAGCCAGACCGGTGTCCTTGGGCGCGATGTAGTCGCCCAGTGATCGGTTCGGGATGCCGTCCCGGTGCTCGCCCTGCTGGCGCAGGTTGTGCAACGTGGTCATCACCTCGGTACGGGTCTCGTCGGTGTAGACCTCGATGTCGTCACCGACCGCGTTCGCCGGGAAGAAGTCGATCACCCCGTTGGCAGTGAGCCACTTCTCCTTGATCAGGGTGTCGAGCATCTCCTGGGCGTCGTCGTACAGCTTGCGGGCAGCCTCGCCCGAGGCGGGGTTGTTGAGGATGTCGGGGAACCTGCCCTTCATCTCCCAGGCGTTGAAGAACGGCTGCCAGTCGATGTACTCGCGCAGCTCGGCGAGGTCGTAATTCTCGAACTCACGCACGCCGACCCCGGCGGCGGGCACCGGCGGCGTGTAGCCGTCCCACTCGATCGGCGTCCGGTTCGCGCGGGCCTTCTCCAGCGTCAGCATCGGCCGCTCGCGTTTCTGCGCATGCCGTTCGCGCAGGGCTGCGTAGTCGGTCTCGGTGGCCTCCAGCAGGGCTGGACGCTGCTTGTCGTCGAGGAGCGCAGCAGCGACCGGCACAGAGCGCGAAGCGTCCTTGACCCAGACCACCGGACCGGTACGACGCGGCGACACCTTCACGGCCGTATGGGCGCGCGAGGTGGTCGCGCCACCGATCAGCAGCGGGATCTCCAGCCCCTGGCGCTCCATCTCCGCGGCGAAGTTGACCATCTCGTCCAGGGACGGGGTGATCAGTCCGGACAGCCCGATGATGTCGGCATCGTGTTCCTTCGCTGCGTCCAGGATCTTCTGGGCGGGCACCATCACACCGAGGTCGATCACGGTATAGTTGTTGCACTGCAGGACGACCCCGACGATGTTCTTGCCGATGTCGTGGACATCGCCCTTCACAGTCGCCATCACTATCGTGCCGTTGCTGGTGTCGGCATCACCTGGCTGCTTTTCCGCCTCGATGTAGGGCAGCAGGTACGCAACAGCCTTCTTCATCACCCGGGCCGACTTCACGACCTGGGGAAGGAACATCTTGCCTGCGCCGAAGAGGTCACCGACGACGTTCATGCCGTCCATCAGCGGGCCCTCGATCACCTCGATCGGGCGACCACCTGCGTCAGAGATCTCAGCACGCAATTCCTCGGTGTCGGACTCGACGTCGGCGTCTATGCCCTTGACCAGGGCGTGCGTGATCCGCTCGCGGACCGGCAGGCTGCGCCACTCCGCTACCCCCGCGGCATCATCGTTTCCGGCCTGGCCTTTCTGGTTGAACCGTTCAGCAATCTCCAGGAGCCTTTCGGCCGCGTCCTCGCGACGGTTCAGAACGACGTCCTCGATGCGGTCCCGTAGCTCGGCGTCGATCGAATCGTAGGGCACCAGCGCACCAGCGTTGACGATGCCCATGTCCAGGCCGGCCTTGATGGCGTGGAACAGGAACACCGCGTGGATGGCCTCGCGGACAGGGTTGTTGCCCCGGAATGAGAACGACACATTCGAGATACCGCCGGAGATGTGTACTCCGGGAAGGTTGTCCTTGATCCAGGCGCACGCCTCGATGAAGTCGATCCCGTATGTCGCGTGCTCCTCGATACCGGTCGCCAGCGCGAAGCAGTTCGGATCGAAGATAATGTCCTCGGCCGGGAAGCCGACCTCTTCGGTCAATATCCGGTAGGCGCGCCCGCAGATCTCTTTGCGGCGTTCCAGGTTGTCGGCCTGACCCTGCTCATCGAAGGCCATCACGACGACGGCGGCACCGTACTTGCGACACAGCCGTGCCTCGCGGATGAACTTCTCCTCGCCCTCCTTCATGGAGATCGAGTTGACGATCGGCTTCCCCTGCACGTTCTTCAGGCCCGCCTCGATTACCTCCCATTTGGAGGAGTCGATCATCACCGGGACGCGGCTGATGTCCGGCTCGGCGGCGATCAGCTTGGTGAACCGGTCCATCGCGGCGATGCCGTCGATCATGCCCTCGTCCATGTTGATGTCGATGACCTGCGCACCGACCTCGACCTGCTGCAGGGCGACCGACAGCGCGGTGTCGTAGTCCTCGGCCTTGATCAGGTTGCGGAACCGGGCAGAGCCCGTGATGTTCGTGCGCTCACCTATGTTCACGAATAGAGAGCCATCGGTGATGTTGAGCGGCTCCAGGCCGGACAAGCGCATGGCCACTTGATTTTCAGGGATCTCGGGCAACTCGCGCTGCGGCTTGCCCTCAACGACCTTGGCGATCTCGGCGATGTGCGCCGGCGTCGTTCCACAACAACCACCGACCAGGTTGACCAGGCCGGCCTCGGCGAACTCGGCGATGTAGCCGGCCTGACGCTCCGGGGACTCGTCGTACTCGCCGAAGGCGTTGGGCAGGCCGGCGTTGGGGTAGCAGGACACGAAGGTGTCCGCGATCCGAGCCATCTCGGCGATGTAGGGTCTCATCTCCGGCGCGCCCAGCGCGCAGTTGAGGCCGACCGCGATCGGGTTGGCGTGCCTGATCGCGTTCCAAAATGCTTCGGTGACCTGACCGGACAACGTCCGTCCGGAAGCATCGGTGATAGTGCCCGAGATGACCAAGGGCCAGCGGCGTCCGCGGTCCTCGAACAGCGTCTCAACGGCGAACACCGCCGCCTTGGCGTTCAGCGAATCGAAGATCGTCTCGATGAAAATGAGGTCGGAACCACCGTCGACCAGGCCGTTGGCAGCTTCGAGGTAGGCGGCGACCAGCTGATCGTAGGAGACATTGCGGGCTCCGGGGTCGTTGACGTCCGGCGAGATCGACGCGGTCCGCGTCGTCGGCCCGAGGGTGCCGGCGACGTAGCGGGGCTTCTCCGGGGTGCTGAACTCGTCGCAGGCCGCCCGCGCCAGGGCAGCGCCAGCATAGTTCAGCTCGTAGCTCAGTTCCTCCATATCGTAGTCGGAGAGCGAGACCGCGTTCGCGTTGAAGGTGTTGGTCTCCAGGATGTCGGCGCCCGCCTCGAGGTACTCGCGGTGGATCCCCTCGATGATCTGCGGCTGCGTCAGGGTGAGCAGATCGTTGTTGCCCTGGAGATCGCTCGGCCAGTCCTTGAACCGCTCGCCGCGGTAGCCGGCCTCGTCCGGCCGGTCCCGCTGGATCGCCGTGCCCATGGCGCCGTCGATCACCATGATCCGCTGGTTAAGAGCAGCCGTCAGCTCGTCGGTGCAGTCGGGGCGGATGTTCTGTTCAAAGGTGTTCGACTGGGCGGCGCTCACGTACGTTCCTTCGGTAGCGGAAGGCATCCTTGGCCATGGTCCAAAGAAACGTCGAGTAAGGCAGTGTCGCAGTCAAGGTGGTTTGCGCCAGTCACACGCCCAGCGTAATCGGGGCCGCAAACGTGGCCGCGGGTTGATCCCCGCCATCGAGTCCATGCAGGGCTTACGCTGAGCTTGTGACCCCCTCGGATTTCAGCGGTCCGAAGCCATCCGACCTACCCGAACTGCACGACACCATCATCGTCGCAGCCTTCGAGGGGTGGAACGACGCCGGCGATGCGGCCAGCGATGCACTGGGACACCTGGACTCCGTGTGGGAGGCCGGCACACTTGTCGAGATCGAGGATGAGGCCTACTACGACTACCAGGTCAACCGACCGGTGATTCGCCAGGTAGATGGCGTTACGCGGGAACTGGTCTGGCCTTCGATGCGCATCTCACACTGCCGCCCGCCAGGCAGCGACCGCGATATCGTGCTGATGCACGGCGTGGAACCCAACATGCGATGGCGAACCTTCTGCGCGGAGTTGCTGGCCATCGCGGACAAGCTCAACGTGCAGACCGTCGTTATCCTTGGGGCATTGCTAGCCGACACTCCCCACACGAGGCCGGTGCCGGTATCGGGCGCGGCATACTCCTCCGACTCGGCGGAGACGTTCGGCCTGGAGGAGACCCGATATGAGGGGCCCACCGGCATCGCCGGTGTGTTCCAGGACGCGTGCGTACGGGCTGGGATACCGGCTGTGACGTTTTGGGCGGCAGTCCCGCACTACGTGTCGCAACCACCAAATCCCAAGGCTACGGTCGAACTACTGCGGCGGGTCGAGGATATCCTCGATATCGAGGTGCCCCTTGCCGATCTGCCTGCGCAGGCTGAGGAGTGGGAGCAGGCGGTCAGCGAGATGACCTCCGAGGACGACGAGATTGCCGAGTACGTCCAGTCGCTGGAGGAACGCGGCGATGCCGAGGTCGACATGAACGAGGCAATCGGAAAGATCGATGGTGATGCGCTGGCGGCCGAGTTCGAGCGCTACCTGCGGCGCCGAGGGCGATAGCCACCGCGGCTAGAACGGCGCCAACCAAGTCTTGACGGGCTTGTGCGACGTTAGGGTGCCGGTCGGTGCGATCACCGAGCTTCCAACTCTGCGGTCCGGCAACTCACCGACCGGTCGAGAACAACCACCTCGGCGTCCATCCGCGGTAACAGCTCGGGAACGAACTCGACCACCGGTCGCTCACCGACCCGCGTGGACAGGAGCGGTTTGAGCCATCGGAGTGCACCGACCCAGCCCGGACAGTTCACTTGTCGTCTGCGGTTCTCGATGCCGGAGACGAAGGCCTCCCCCGCAGGCCTCCACGGACGTCTTCTTGTTCAGCGGGAACGGCAGCCTGGTCAACATCTCGGCGAACACCGACAGGTCGGCTTTCGTGTCGCGAAACAGCGGCGTGTCGATCCAGGACATGTGTGTCGAGCCGACTTCGACTCCGCGGTATCCGACCTCTAGTCGAACAGCGTTGGCGAACTGCTCGACCGCCGCCTTGGCAGCGTTATAAGGAGCCTGACCCGGTGTGGAAGCGTACGCCGCCAACGATGAAACGATCAGCACGTAGCCCCGTCGGTCGATCACCGAGGGCAACGTCGCCCGCACGGTGTGAAACACGCCCATCACATTGACATCCAAGAGGGTCTGGAACGCCTGGGGGGTCGACCTGTAGCACCGAGCCGTACGTCACGATTCCAGCGTTGGCCACGACAATGCCGATGCCGCCGAACCGGTCGACCGCGCTCGCAGCGGCGCTTTCCATCGCCCCCAGGTCACGCACATCCGCCACCACTGTGTGCACGTCATCGGCGCCCAGCGTTCCAGCGAGTTCCGCGAGCCGGGCCGCATGGAGATCGGTCAGGACCAGCCTGGCTCCTTTTCCGTGCAGGCGGCGAGCAACTTCCGCGCCGACGCCGCGTGCTCCACCTGTGATGAAGACTGTCTTGCCGGCCACAGCACCCATAGCCGCAACCTACTCCACAGCAGATGGGTTATAGCTGAATCCCCAGCAGCGCGTCGACCGCGGTCGCCACCAGCTGTCCGGCCGTGCCATCGTGTCCCCCGTATGACAACGCATCGGTTGCCCAACCATCAATAGCTGCAATAGCTTTCGGGGTATTCAGGTCATCGGCCAGGTAGCGGCGAACCCGCGCCACGACGTCGGTGGCGTCCGGCGCGCCGGCAAGCAAGGTCGCGTCGCTCCACCGGCGCAACCGCCGGTGTGCCTCGTCGAGCACCGCATCGCTCCAGAACCGGTCGTCGCGGTAATGCCCAGCGAACAGCCCGAGTCGGATGGCCGCCGGATCGACACCCCGGCGACGTAGTTCGGACACCAGAACCAAGTTTCCGCGACTCTTGGACATTTTATGCCCGTCCCAGCCGATCATGCCGGCGTGCACGTAGTGACGTGCGAAACGCCGCTCGCCGGTGGCGGATTCGGCGTGCGCGGCGGAGAATTCATGATGGGGGAAAATCAGATCGCTGCCCCCGCCCTGGATGTCCAGATCGGTTCCGATGCGGCTGAGTGCGATCGCGGCGCACTCGACATGCCAGCCCGGCCGCCCCGGCCCGAATGGCGACGGCCAACTCGGTTCCCCCGGTCGTTGCACCTGCCAAAGGAGTGCATCGAGCGGGTCGGACTTCGCGGCCCGCCCGGGATCGCCCCCCCGCTCACCGAAGAGAGTGAGCATGGTGTCGCGGTCGTAACCCGACTCGTAACCGAACTGGGCGGTCCAGCCAGCGCGGAAGTACACGTCGGGATACCGCGCATCGTCGAGGATGTAGGCGGCCCCGCAGGCCAGCAGTTTCTCGACCACCTCGATAACTTCAACCACCGCTTCAGTGGCTGCGACGTACTCGTGTGGCGGCAGCACCCTCATACCCGCCATATCCTCGCGGAACAGTTCGGTCTCGCGGTCGGCAAGCTCACGCCAGCCGATCCCGTCGCGTTGGGCGCGCTCGAACAACGGATCGTCGATGTCAGTGATGTTCTGCACGTAATGCACCCCATGACCGACGTCCAGCCATAGTCGGTGCACGAGATCGAAGGTCAGATAGGTGGCGGCGTGCCCCAGGTGGGTGGCGTCATAAGGGGTAATGCCACAGACGTACATCGTGGCCGTGGAGCCCGGGGCGACCGGGCGGACCTGCCGGTCTGCGCTGTCGTAGAGCCGGAGCTGCGGCCCACGCCCAGTCAGCTCCGGAACACTCGGCGCCGACCACGTTTGCATGCCACCGACTCTAAACATCTCCATCGGGGACACTGCCGACGGTTGTTTCATTCCCGGTGAATCTCGCGTTAGCGGTCACGGTAGGCCGACCAGATCGCTTCCAGCAGCACATCGGCCACCTCTGGGCGGCACATCAGCAGATCCGGGAGGTACGGATCACGGCAGTTGTATACCAGCGCAGACCCGTCGAGCCGAGTCGCATGCATACCGGCAGCCCACAGCACGCCCGCCGGGGCGGCCGAATCCCATTCCCACTGACCGCCCGCGTGGACATAGGCGTCCACGTCGCCGCGGACCACGGCCATCGCTTTGGCTCCTGCCGAGCCGATCCGGACCAGCTGGATGTCGAGTTGCTCACCGAGTCGCCACAGCACCGCGGGCGGCCTGTTGGAGCTGGCGGTGATGCGGATCGGACCGTCGATGCGCGGGGGCGGGGCGGTCACGGTGTCCGTGCGGTACACCTCGCCGTGGGCAGGCAGTGCGACCGCGGCGTCGGTGATGGTGCCACTTCCGGCAGGCCCGGGAAAGCCGGTGAGACGCTGCCACAAGGCAATGTGCACCGCCCAATCCGCCCGGCCGGGCATCGAGTACTCATGGGTGCCATCGACGGGATCGACGATCCACACCCGGTCGGCGTTCACTCTCGACAGGTCATCGACTGCCTCCTCGGACAGCACCGAATCGTGCGGCCGCTCCTTGTGTAGCCGGTCCACGATCAACGCGTTGGCACGTTTGTCACCGGCGTCGCCGAGACCGTAAGGGTAATAGACATCCCCGTACCCGACCTGCTCGCGCATCGCCAGCAGCAGCTCACCGGCCTCAGCAGCGACGGCCGCGGCCAGCGCCGCATCGGTGAGGGTCACTGCGCAAGTACACCACGTCAGAACGCCGGCCACGGTATCGGATGTCGCCGATCGGGTGTCGGCATCACCGGATTTCTCAGCAGGGCAACGACTCTGGCTCGCAAGGCGGCCACCTCCCGTGCGGTGATGTGGCTGCACAGCTGCGCGCCGAGCTCCTCGCCGAGCGCCTTGTCGAGCCCGCCGACCGCCGCGAGGGTGTCGTCGTCGATCCGGTCGCCCGCCCAGCCCCATAACACGGTCCGCAACTTGTCATCAACGTGTAGCGAAACACCGTGGTCGATGCCGTAGATCTGGCCGTCCACGCTGGACAGGACGTGTCCGCCCTTGCGGTCAGCGTTGTTGATCAAGTGGTCGAACACCGCCACCCGGCGCAGTCGGTCATCGTCGGCGTGCACCAGAGTCACCTCGCCACCGGCATAGTCGTAGGCCTGCAGAACGGGCATAAACCCTGCCGGGGTTCGCCCCGACGGCAGCAAGTCGATTACGTCCGGGCCAGCACCGTCACCGTCACCGTCTCCGTCGCTGTCGCCGGGCTGCTCAACCCAGCGCTGCAACATCCCCGGGCCGGCCGGACCGTCACGAATGATAGTGTAGGGCACGATATTCCAGCCCAATGCCGTCGATACGAGATAGCTGCACAGTTCACGTCCGGCCAGCGTGCCGTCTGGGAAATCCCACAGTGGGGCCTCACCCCTCACCGGTTTGTACACGCAATGTTGAACAAAATCGTCTAGTTTCGCCTCACACAGGAAGGTCGCGTTGCTCGCAGAGCGGATCCGACCGATGACAGTCAGCTCACCTTGTTCAAGCGCCTGCTCAGGCGTCGTCGGCATCGTCGGCCCCTGCCAGCGCGCCGCGCCGGTAGCCGTTTGTTCGGACGCATATGTGACCCTCGGGATCCAGCGGCTCATCGCAGAGCGGGCAGGGCGGGCGTCCAGCCGAGATGACCCGGTTGGACCGGGTCGCGAACTCTCGAGCCGACTCTGGGGTCAGGAACACCCGCACTGCGTCGGGCCCCTCTTCGGCATCGTCGAGGACCACTGACGCGTCGAACTCGACGTCCGATACCGCCAGGAGCTCCACGACTACCGTCTCCGCCTCCGAATCCCAACCCAGACCCATGGTCCCAACCCGGAACTCAGCATCCACCGGGGTAATCAGCGGGCTGAGGTCCTCGACCTCAACGGTGTCGGGCGGGACGGGCGTGCCGAAACGACGGTTGATCTCCAACAATAGGGCGGCGATCCGTTCGGCAAGCACCTCGACCTGCTGCTTCTCCAGGATCACCGAGATAACCCGGGTGTCGTGGACGGCTTGCAAGTAAAAGGTCCGATTCCCCGGCTGGCCGACAGTACCGGCCACGAAGCGGTCCGGTGTGCGGAAGACGTGGATTTCGCGGGCCATGGCAAGTCCAAAATACCGGCAATGCCACTTCAGCCGTAATTGTGCGGCGTGGCACTCATCCGGTCGATCCGCCCACCATGCCGTCACCGGCGGGCACTGGACCATCCTGAGACTTCTCCTCAGCAGGTGAGACGGACAACGCGGAGTTCAGCGTGGCACCGGTGTGGTTGACATGGATCACAAACGGCCGCAGCGTCGTGTAACGGATGACGCTGACCGAAGCCGGGTCGGCGTTGATTCGCTGGAAACTGTCCAAGTGCGCCCCGAGTGCGTCGGCCAAAACGGCTTTGATCACGTCGCCATGCGTGCAAGCCACCCACAACACATCACCGCTGTGCTCGTCATTGAGCCTGCCGTCGTGCTCGCGCACCGCCGCCACCGCGCGGGCCTGGACACCGGCCAGCCCCTCCCCGTCCGGAAACACTGCAGCGCTAGGTTGCTGCTGGACCACTGTCCACAGCGGTTCCTTCACCAACTCGCCGATCTTGCGGCCAGTCCAGGACCCGTATTCGACCTCGGAGATACGTTCGTCGACGACAGGGGCCAACCCCAGCGCTGCGGCCAGCGGTTCCACTGTTCGCTCACACCGCAGCAGGGGCGAACGAACGATCGCCCGGATCGGCAACGACCCGATCCGCTCGAGAATGGCCCGGGCCTGCTCCCGGCCCCGATCGTCGAGGTCTACCCCTGGGGACCGGCCCGCCAAGGTGTGGGCCGTATTCGACGTCGAGCGGCCGTGACGCAGCAACAGAACGGTCATGTGGCCGCCACCACCCCGGTGCCCAGCAGAATCAACACCACAGAGCCCAGCACGACGCGGTAGGCAACGAACCAATACATGCTGTGCCGAACCAGGAAACGCAGGAACCACGAGACCGCGGCAAATCCGACGATGAACGCGATGACGGTGGCAGCCAGCAGTTGAGCACCAGTGGCACTCATGCCCTCCCCGACTGGGTTGAACGCATCAGGCAGTGAAAACAGGCCCGAGGCGAACACCGCCGGGATCGCCAACAGGAAGCCGAATCGCGCTGCGAGCTCACGATCCAGGCCCAGGTACAGACCCGCGCTGATCGTCGCACCCGACCGGGAAACCCCAGGCACCAGCGCGAGGCATTGCGCCAGACCGACGATAACGCTGTCCTTCCAGGTGAGCTGTTCGATGTGGCGCGTCTGCCGGCCGAAATATTCAGCAGCTGCGATGACCAGCGAAAAGACTATGAGCGCCGTGGCCACCAGCCACAGATTGCGTGCTCCGGTCCGGATCTCGTCCTTGAAGAGCAGCCCGACGACGCCGATGGGGATCGAGCCGATGATCACCCACCAGCCCAGCCAGTAGTCGACGGTTCGGTGGGCCGGCACAACCAGACCCATGAACCACGCCTTGACGATGCGCACGATATCGCGCGCGAAGTACACCAGCACGGCCGCTTCGGTGCCGAGTTGGCTCACTGCAGTGAAGGAGGCACCAGCGTCTTCGTCGAAAAACACCCGCGACGCAATAGCCAGGTGCCCCGATGAAGATACCGGTAGAAATTCAGTGAGGCCCTGCAGAACCGAAAGGACGATCACCTGCATCCAGGACATCGCGAGCACGTCCGTCACGACGACGACCGTACCGTGAGATGGGGGTAGGGACCGTCAACGGCCGTTGCGAGGCACCGGCTCCGCTTCGGCGACGGCATCGCGGACGGCGGCAGCCAGGCTGCGCTCGTCAGACAGATCGATTTCGGTGAGTTTGCGGGTGGCCACAGCGACGATGTCCTCTGACTGCGGGACCAAATCGCGCAGCCGCGGCCGATAGATCTCCACCACCAGCGCCTGGCGTTCGATGTGAAAAGAGAACGTGCGCCCGTCACCTAGCTGGCCAAACCCGCTCGCATGTACCCCGGTGGTGATGTCCTCAACTGCGAATTCTCGATCGGTCACTTCGCTGTCCGCCGCGAGAGTCATGGTCATACCATACCGCCGGTAATGCGATTCATCGCTGCAATGCCAGCGATTCGGGCTTCCGAGTCTGAATACACTGGGTTCTTAATCCGATTAACCCCACAAACCCCACAATCGAAAGCTGCCCGTTGCTGCGTCGCATTGCCCCCCCAGCTCGGCTGGCTCACCTTGGCGCAGCGGCGCTGGCAATACTGCTGTTCAGCGCCTGTTCGTCCCACCTCGTGGATAAGCCGCCACCCACCATCGACCCAGCCCGGGCTGCCGAGTCGCCACCGGCGACCGCCAAGCCCGCAGGAGTGGTGCTCCCGCTGGCCGGGGCGGCACAGGCGGCGGCATTCGACGCCCGAACGGGCTCGCTGGTGGTTCTCGGCGCCGGTGATCGGCCCACCGTCACGGTCTTCTCTTCGATGGGCGCAGCCACCCCCACCCA
>DAOUYK010000014.1 GCA_030666145.1 Mycolicibacterium sp.
CGGTTCGGAGTACCAGCCGGCAGGCACGGGACGTCCGGCGACTCGACCGCCCGGGTAGTAGTTGGGGGTGCGTGGCGACGGTGCCGGCGACGCCTCGATCTCACGGCCTTCGAAGGCGATCTTGCGGTCCTCGGTGACCGAACCTGCCGGCCGCTGTCCAGACAGCGATTCCAGCTCTGGTCCCGGATCCATATCCATCGCGACCCGCGCCGCCCGCACGTAGTACAGCCCCTCTATCGCGCTTTCTTTGGCCAGTTCGGCCTGACGTGCGGTGCTGGCCTGGTCGATCTGGGAGGAGGCCGCCGTGTAGCGCTCGGATGCGTCGGCGAGTGCTTGTTTAGAGGCGTCGTCCTCCCCTGAGAGGACGAACACCTGGCCGCCGAGGCGCTCGATGACGCGGCGGGCGTCTGCCTTCGCGTCGTCCAACGCGGCCGCGTTGCGTTTGCCTGACGCCCTTGACGCAGCAAACACGGTGAGGCCGATTGCCGCGACGACCAATACAATGAGGATGAGCAATGCGGCTTCCATGCTCTAAGCCTACCGACAGGAAATGAGTGCTCCGAGACGAGCAGCGGTTGATGCCATCGATGCCCCTAGGCTCGAAATCTGCACTTCAGAGGTTGCCATGCAGCGTCACCGGCGCCTGCGGAATCGCTGTCAGAGTCGGTGCCGGTAGCTCGACGTAGTCCGCGATCTCCGGTGGACTATGCGCGGCTCGATCTGCGCGAAGCGCCCCAACCCGGGCGGTGGTGTGGAGCGGGCGACGGGAATCGAACCCGCGTAGCTAGTTTGGAAGACTAGGGCTCTACCATTGAGCTACGCCCGCATGTGCTGCTCAGGTGACAGTACCGGCAGACTGTACCGGCCGCGCTCAAGCCCAATCCAATTGAGGCCTTGATGTGGCCAGCGCGCCCTCAAGCCGTAGTATCGCCGGTGGTCCGGCGCTGGAGCTTGCGTGACGCAGCGACGACCGGGGTGTAGCGCAGCTTGGTAGCGCATCCGCTTTGGGAGCGGAAGGTCGCAGGTTCAAATCCTGTCACCCCGACCAGCAGCACCCACCCAAACAGCGATAGCAGTCATAGAGGAGTACGAACGTGAAGAGCACCGTCGAGAACTTGAGCCCGACACGGGTGCGCATAAACGTGGAGGTGCCCTTCACTGAACTCGAACCCGACATCGACCGCGCGTTCAAGCAGTTGGCCAAACAGATCCGGCTTCCAGGATTTCGCCCTGGTAAGGCCCCGCGCAAGCTGCTCGAGGCCCGCATGGGCCGAGGCGCGGTGCTCGAGCAGGTCGTCAACGACGCATTGCCCGGCCGCTACAGCGAGGCGGTGTCGTCTTCGTCGCTGCAGCCGATCGGGCAACCCGAGATCGAGATCACCAAGCTCGAGGACAACGAGGAACTGGTTTTCATCGCCGAGGTGGATATCCGTCCCGCAATCGACTTGCCTGACTTCACCGCGCTGAGCATCACCGTCGACCCCGTCAGCGTCGCCGATGAGGACATCGACAGGGAGCTGGAGGCGCTGCAGAAGCGGTTCGGAACCCTGACCGGTGTCGAGCGCGCCGCGGAGGACGGCGACTTCGCGTCTATCGATCTGTCGGCCACCATTGACGGCGAGGACGTCCCGGAGGCCGCCACCGAAGGCCTGTCCCACGAGATCGGCTCGGGTCAGCTGATCGACGGTCTGGACGAGGCGATCATCGGAATCGGAGAGGGTGAGAACAAGGTCTTCACCACCGCCTTGGCCGTCGGTGAGCACGCCGGCCGGGAGGCGCAGGTGAGTGTCACAGTCAAGTCGGTCAAGGTGCGCGAGTTGCCCGAGCTGGATGACGAATTCGCTCAGCTGGCAAGCGAGTTCGACACCATCGAAGAGCTGCGAAGTAACCTCGTCGAGCAGGTCACCCGGGTCAAGGTCGTGCAGCAGGCCGAACAGGTCCGCGACAAGGCGATCGAGGAGCTGCTGGAGCAGGTCGATGTCCCGCTGCCGGAGAAGGTGGTGCAGGCCCAGGTCGACGACGCGCTGCGCAACGCAATCCACGGGCTGGAGCACGACCAGTCGAAGTTCGAGGAGGCGCTCAAGGAGAAGGGCAGCACGCGCGAGGAGTTCGACAGCGAGAACCGCGCCAACGCAGAGAAGGCCGTCAAGACTCAGCTGCTGATGGACACGATCGCCGACGAGCTCGACATCCAGGTCGGTCAGAATGACCTGTCCGAGCGACTGGTGCTCATGTCTCGTCAATACGGTATGGAGCCCCAGCAGCTGCTGCAGATGCTGCAGCAGAATGACCAGTTGCCGGCAATGTTCGCCGATGTCCGTCGTGGCCTGACAGTCGCCGCAGTCGTCTTCGGCGCCACGGTCACCGACACCGACGGCAAAGAAATCGATACCACCGAGTTCTTCGGTCCTTCCGGTGAGCAGGTTGAAGGAGCCGGTGAAACCGCTGATGAGGTTGATGAGACGGGCAGCGCCGCCGGCCCCGCCAGTGACGGTGAGGTCAATGTGACGTCCGAGGTCGACGATCCGAAGTGACGCTGCGAGAGTGACGCTGTGAGCGAACGGGCACCGTCTGGGGACTTCCCGGCGGAGCGGGTTGGTTAGTGTCAATACCCAAGGCGATCACCACGTCGGAAGTACGGAAAGAAAGCAGGTATCCAGTCGTGACTGACATGCGTGGCGCCTCGGCGGGCCTCAACCTTGTCGACTCGGTATATGAGCGGTTGCTGTCCGAGCGGATCATCTTCCTGGGTTCCCAGGTCGACGACGACATCGCTAATCGGCTTTGTGCGCAGATCCTGTTGTTGTCGGCCGAAGATCCGACCACCGACATCCACCTCTACATCAACTCACCCGGCGGTTCGATCAGCGCCGGCATGGCCATCTACGACACGATGGTGCTCGCCCCCTGTGATGTGGCGACCTACGCGATGGGCATGGCCGCCTCGATGGGCGAGTTCCTGCTGGCAGCCGGCGCCAAGGGCAAGCGTTACGCGCTGCCGCACGCGCGCATCCTGATGCACCAACCGCTGGGCGGTATCACCGGCGGGGCGACCGACATTGCGATCCAGGCCGAGCAGTTCGCGGTCATCAAGAAGGAAATGTTTCGCCTCAACGCTGAGTTCACGGGCCAGTCGATCGAGCGCATCGAGGCCGACTCAGATCGCGACCGCTGGTTCACCGCGCAGGAAGGCCTCGAGTACGGCTTCGTCGATCACATCATCACCAGCACTAACGTCAACGGAGTTGTGTCATGACCGATCAGACCCCATCCACGGACAGCCGACTGCAACCGCAAGCCCGCTATATCCTCCCGTCGTTCATCGAGCACTCGAGCTTCGGGGTCAAGGAGTCCAACCCGTACAACAAGCTGTTCGAGGAACGCATCATCTTCCTCGGTGTGCAGGTCGACGATGCGTCGGCGAACGACATCATGGCGCAGCTTCTGGTGTTGGAATCGCTGGACCCGGACCGCGACATCACCATGTACATCAACTCGCCCGGCGGCTCGTTCACCTCGCTGATGGCCATTTACGACACCATGCAGTACGTGCGCGCCGACATTCAGACTGTGTGCCTGGGTCAGGCAGCATCGGCTGCGGCCATCCTGCTGGCCGCGGGTACACCCGACAAGCGGCTGGCGTTGCCCAACGCGCGCATCCTGATCCATCAGCCCTCATTGGGCGGCGTCATTCAGGGCCAGTTCTCCGACTTGGAGATCCAGGCCGCTGAGATCGAGCGGATGCGCACCCTGATGGAGGTGACACTGGCCCGGCACACCGGCAAGGATCCCGACGTCATCCGCAAGGACACCGATCGGGATAAGATCCTGACCGCTGAGCAGGCCAAGGATTACGGGATCATCGACACAGTGCTGGAATACCGCAAGCTGTCGGCTCGCCCCGCCTGATCGGCGCCGGCCGGCGTCATTGGCCGGCCATCAGGTCCAAGGTTCTCCCGGCGGGCTCTCAGCCGTTGCTGTAGATCCGAGTTGGAGTGATGAGTACGGCGGTTCGGCGCTGCTCGAGCATGGTCCGGTCGTACTCGTCCCAGTCGTCGTGGGTTCCCCCGGCTGCGGTGAAGATGTCGCGCAGCAACCGGGGCAAGATGTTGCCGGATTTGAGCCAGGGCTGCGGATCCTCGGGGCCGGCCAGCTCGGCGTATCCCTCGACGGTGGCCCATTGCCACCCTCGCCGGAAAGTCACAGCGACCTGTGGCCTGGCCCGAAGGTTGGCGAGTTTGACACGGCCGTAGGTGACGAAACCCAGCGCTGGTTCGCCGGTGGAGGGGTAGGCAAGCGGCCCAGTGTTGATCAACGACGATTGGATTGTGTTGTCCGCACGCAGGGTGGACACCACGGCCAGACCGCTGTTGTCCTGGGCTAGCGAGAAGGCGCCAGCGAGTGAAGTCATGGTCGGAAAATACGACAGCAGCCCTGTCGGGATGTTCGAATGCCGTCGCGCAACCCTGCGGTGCAGTGAGCGAAGAATCCAGCGAACGGCGTTGTCAGGACTTCGTGCGCAGGCAGGCTGTCAACCACTGCCGTGGCGCCCGTCGGCTAACGCAGTCGGACACGGCCACAGGAGGGCGATGACGAGGGGAGTGTGGCGCCACGCGGCCGCGGTCGCGCTGGTTGCTTGGGCGGCGGCCGCATTGTCGACGCAGGTGGCGTCACCTGCGGTGAGTCGCGCCGACGATGTGGCGTGCCCGGTCGGGATGTATTGGGACATCTACAGCAACCAGTGTCTCTTTTACGACGTGGACGTGTACCTGAATCCCTATCCGATTCTCGGCCCATTGGGTCCTGGTCCGGTAGGGCCTGGTCCGGTCGGTCCTGGTCCGGCAGGCCCGGGTAGGGCCGGCCGCCGGTAGTGTGCAGCGTAAGTACCGAGTGGACGTGCGGCCGCGGCGTTGGCTCAGTAGCATTTATCGTGGTTTCAGATCACTCCGGACCGGTAACAGCGGCGACACGCCAGAGACACGGTGGTGTGTTCCGCGGGCATCCGGGACGGATCAGGAGATATGTTGGCGCAACCAGCAACCACACCTGAATTTCACCGACGCGATTAGGCTTTATAGCTCGCACCGCGCCGGAACATGCGGGTAGCGTCGGGGAGAACACCTAGCAGTGTGCCCGGTGGTAGCCGCCGAACGATTGATTATCGACTGCCGACAGGAAGTAGGGACCTCAGCACCATGGCACGCATTGGAGACGGTGGTGACCTGCTGAAGTGCTCGTTCTGCGGAAAGAGTCAAAAGCAGGTGAAGAAGCTCATCGCGGGTCCGGGTGTGTACATCTGCGACGAGTGCATCGACCTGTGTAACGAGATCATCGAAGAGGAACTCGCCGACGCTGACGAGGTCAAGCTTGATGAGCTGCCCAAACCTGCCGAGATCCGTGACTTCCTTGAGGGCTACGTGATCGGTCAAGGCACCGCCAAGCGGACCCTCGCTGTCGCCGTCTACAACCACTACAAGCGCATTCAGGCCGGCGAGAAGATGCGCGACTCTCGGGCGGAGCCAGTCGAGCTTGCCAAGTCGAACATCCTGATGCTCGGGCCCACCGGCTGCGGCAAGACCTACTTGGCTCAGACCCTTGCCAAGATGCTGAATGTTCCGTTCGCTATCGCCGACGCCACTGCGCTGACCGAGGCCGGCTACGTCGGTGAAGACGTCGAGAACATTCTGCTCAAGCTGATCCAGGCTGCTGACTACGACGTGAAGCGTGCCGAGACCGGCATCATCTACATCGACGAGGTTGACAAGATCGCCCGCAAGAGCGAGAACCCGTCGATCACCCGCGATGTTTCCGGTGAGGGTGTGCAGCAGGCGCTGCTGAAGATTCTTGAGGGCACACAGGCGTCGGTGCCTCCGCAGGGCGGCCGCAAGCACCCGCACCAGGAGTTCATCCAGATCGACACCACTAACGTGCTGTTCATCGTGGCGGGCGCGTTCTCCGGGCTGGAGAAAATCGTCTCCGACCGTGTGGGCAAGCGCGGTCTGGGCTTCGGCGCCGAGGTGCATTCCAAGACTGAGGTAGACACCCAGGATCACTTCGCGGAGGTCATGCCCGAAGATCTGATCAAGTTCGGGCTCATTCCCGAGTTCATCGGACGACTTCCCGTGGTGGCATCGGTGACCAACCTCGACAAAGAATCTTTGGTGACGATCCTGGCGGAGCCCAAGAACGCGTTGGTCAAGCAGTACACGCGACTGTTCGACATGGACAGCGTCGAGTTGGAGTTCAGCGGCGACGCGTTGGAGGCCATTGCGGATCAGGCGATCCACCGCGGCACCGGCGCTCGCGGCTTGCGCGCGATCATGGAGGAAGTCCTGTTGCCGGTGATGTACGACATCCCCAGCCGGGACGATGTCGCCAAGGTCGTCGTCACCAAGGAGACGGTGGAAGACAACGTGCTGCCGACGATCCTGCCGCGCAAGGCGCCCCGCGGGGAGCGCCGCGAAAAGAGCGCATAAGCCCTCGACGCGTGCTGCGGGTCAGCCGGTGACCCGGTCCGGGCGGGTGTAGATATTCATCGACTCGCTGCGCAGGAACGCCACCAGCGTCAGGCCAGATTGGGTGGCCAGGTCGACAGCAAGCGATGACGGCGCCGATACTGCCGCCAGCACGGGGATACCTGCCATCACGGCCTTCTGGGTGAGCTCAAAGGAGGCCCGCCCGCTGACCAAAAGGATGGTTTCGCTCAACGGTATTCGGCGCTGTTCCAGAGCCCACCCCACGACCTTGTCGACTGCGTTGTGCCGGCCGATGTCCTCACGGACCACCAACGGGACGCCGTCGGTGGTGAACAGGGCGGCGCCGTGCAAACCGCCGGTGGCGGCGAAGACCTTCTGCTCGTCGTGCAGCTTGCGGGGCAGCGCGGACAGCGTCTGCGCGGAGACGGTCGACGGATCGTCGCCGGGGCAGTGCTTGCTGATTAGGCGCACCGCATCCAGCGAGGCTTTGCCGCATACCCCGCATGACGATGTCGTGTAGAAGTTCCTGGTGGGGTCGACCTCGGGTGCCGGTACATCTGGGCTGAGTGTCACGTCGAGCACGTTGTAGGAGTTTCGCTCAAGACCTGAGCTCTCGTCACTGGCGCCGCGACAGTACCGGACCGAGACGATGTCGTCGCGGCGGGCGATTATCCCCTCGGTGAGGAGGAACCCCTGCGCGAGCTCGATGTCTGAGCCGGGCGTGCGCATGGTGACCGTCAGCGGCGTGCGGTTGACGCGGATCTCCAACGGCTCCTCGACAACCAGCGTTTCGGGGCGGGTGACCGCTTCCTCGGTGCTCAGATGTTGCACCGGGCGGCGCGCAGTAACCCTGCCCATCAGGCTCTTCGCCCGCTGCTTCGCTCTGCCCCCTGCGGCGCGCACTCCAACCGGATGACGATCGCCTTCGACACCGGGGTATTGGACTTGTCGGCAGTGTGATCGAGGGGAACAAGTGGATTGGTCTCGGGGTAATAGGCGGCCGCGTTGCCAATCGGCGTGCTGTAGGGCACTACTGCAAAACCCTCGGCACGCCGCTCCTGCAGGTGGCCTTCAGCGTCGGTGAATTCAGACACGAGATCGACGTGATCACCGTCGGACAGCCCGAACGCTTCGATGTCGGCCGGATTGACGAACACGACTCGACGGCCGCCCTTGACGCCCCGATAGCGATCATCGAGACCGTAGATAGTGGTGTTGTACTGGTCGTGGCTGCGCAGCGTTTGCAGTATCAGCCGGCCCTCGGGCACTGGGACCCATTCCAGCGGATTCACCGCGAAATTCGCTTTACCGGTCGTAGTGGGGAATTCGCGGGAGTCACGCGGGGGATGGGGCAGCTGAAATCCGTCTGGGGCGCGTATCTTGCGGTTGTAGTCGGCGCAGCCGGGGACGACGGCGGCGATCGCGTCACGGATGGCGTTGTAGTCACTGTTGAAGGTTGCCCACGGTACTTGGTGATTCGGGCCGAAGAGGGCGCTTGCCAGCTGGCAGATGATCGAGACCTCGCTACGGACGTCGTCGCTGGGCGGGTGCAGGCTGCCGCGGCTCAAATGCACCATCGACATTGAATCCTCCACCGACACCTGCTGTTTACCGCCGGCCTGGACGTCGCGATCGGTACGGCCCAGGGCGGGCAAAATTATCGCCGTGCTGCCGTGCATCAGATGGCTGCGGTTGAGTTTGGTCGAGACCTGCACGGTCAGTGAGCAATGGCGCAGTGCCGCTTCGGTGACCGCGGTGTCCGGGGATGCCGACGCGAAGTTGCCGCCCATGGCCATGAACACCTTGGCTTTATCGTCGCGCATCGCACGGATCGCTGCGACGGTGTCGTAGCCGTGTTCGCGGGGGCTGACGATGCCGAACCTGCTGTCCAACGCGGACAAGAACTGTTCAGGCATCTTCTCCCAGATCCCCATGGTTCGGTCGCCCTGGACGTTGGAGTGCCCGCGTACCGGGCATAGCCCCGCGCCTGGCTTGCCGATCATGCCGCGCATCAGAAGCACATTGGTGATTTCAGCGATGCTCCCAACCGCGTGCTTGTGTTGGGTCAGGCCCATCGCCCAGCACACGATGATGCGCTGCGATGTCGCCAGCATCTCGGCGACGCGACCGAGTTGCTCGCCGCCGACACCGGTTGCCTCGAGCACCGTTCGCAGGTCGACGCCGCGCGTCTGGCTCTCGTACTCGCCGAACCCGGCGGTGTGCTTCGCGACGAAGTCGCGGTCCACGATCTGGACGCGCGGGCCGGCCTTGTCCTGGGTTTCCAAGAGCAGTTTGCCGATTCCGGCGAAGAGCGCCATGTCGCCGCCGAGGCGGATTTGGACGAACTCGTCGGCGATCGGCACTCCGTCGCTGATCACACCGTGTAATTTCTGCGGGTCCTTGAATCGGATCAACCCTGCCTCCGGCAGCGGGTTGACGGCGATGATCTTGGCGCCGTTGTCCTTCGCCTTCTCCAGGATCGACAGCATCCGGGGGTGGTTGGTGCCGGGGTTCTGCCCGGCGATGACGATCAGGTCGGCCAGGATGAGGTCCTCGACGGTGACCGAACCCTTGCCGATGCCGATCGCATCGACAAGCGCAGTACCCGAAGACTCATGGCACATGTTGGAGCAGTCGGGCAGGTTGTTGGTGCCGAAGCTGCGGACGAATAGCTGGTAGAGGAACGCAGCTTCATTGCTGGTGCGCCCAGAGGTGTAGAAGACCGCCTGATGCGGGCTCTGGAGTGCGCGCAGTTCGTTGGCGATGAGCTCAAAGGCTTCGTCCCACGGGATCGGCCGGTAGTGGTCCTCGCTGGCGCGTAGCACCATCGGCTCGGTCAGGCGGCCCTGTTGGGAGAGCCAGAACTCCGGCTGGGCTTGGAGCTCGGCGACCGTGTGCCGGGCGAAGAACTCCCGGGTGACCACACGCTTGGTCGCCTCTTCGGCGACGGCTTTTGCACCGTTCTCGCAGAATTCGGCCAGTTTGCGGCCGCCGTGCTCCTCTGGCCACGCGCAGCCCGGGCAGTCGAACCCGTCGCGCTGGTTGAGCTTGGCCAGTGTGGCGGTCGTGCGCAGCAGGCCCATGGATTCAAGCCCGCGTCGCAGCGACACCATGACCGCCTTGACACCGGCAGCCTCGCCCTCCCGGTCTGATACCTGCAGCGTGCGTTCGTCAACTTCGGCATCGATGTCTCGATCGGGATGACGGCGGGTGGACATGGAGTCCATTCTCGTCGCTCGGGCGCAGGTTGGCCATGCCGGGTGCCGGGTAGTCCGAGAGGGCCGACGACCTACGGGTCCCCGCGCGCATGGGTGCCCGCTGGCGACGCGGACTGTAACAACTGCGTTGTGGCGTTGACGGTCGGGTAACAAGTTCGCCATCGAGCGTCCCTAGAGTTGGCCAGTCAACCGTGCATCAAGCCACCCGGTGCACACCGGTACTGATAGGAACTAAATTGAGCGGAAATGCGGTAAGGCTGCAGGCGATTAACAACGTCGAGGCCTATGTACCCCCGGCTATCAGCTTCGACCCGTCCGAGGCGCCCGGTCCTGGTCGATAGGCACTTCTTCCTCGCGCGACCCGACCTGATCAACGCCGGCCGCACGCTGTTCGGCACCAAGCCGCCCAAGGGGCAGGAATTCGACGATCACTACTTCGGATCGGTGCCCGAGCGGGTGCTCGGTTTCATGATGGATACTGAGCGTGAGCTGTTCAAGCTCGGTATTCCCGCCAAGACCCGGCACAATGAGGTCGCGCCGGGCCAGTTCGGGATCGCGCCGATGTTCGAGCGGGCCAACATCGCCGCCGACCATCAGCAGCTGCTGATGACGGTCTTCCGGACTGTTGCCAAGAAGCACGGGATGGAGTGTCTGTTCCACGAGAAGCCGTTTGCCGGCGTCAACGGCTCCGGCAAGCACGTGAACTTCTCAATGGGCAACGCGCAGTTCAGCAGCTTGCTGGTGCCCGGCGACACCCCGCACGAGAATGCCCACTTCCTGGGGCGGTGATTCGCGCTGTGCACAAGTATGCGGGCTTGCTGCGGGTGTCGGTGGCATCGGCCGCCAACGACCACAGGCTCGGCGCCAACGAGGCTCCGTCTGCGATCGTTTCGATCTTCCTTGGCGACCAACTGGCTGACGTGTTCGAGCAGATCGCCAAGGCAGCGGCGACGTCGTCCAAGGGCAAAGGCAGCATGCTCATCGGTGTCGACACTCTGCCCGTTCTGCCGACCGACCCGGGCGACCGAAACCGCACCAGTCCTTTCGCGTTCACCGGCAACCGCTTCGAATTCCGCGCGCCGGGTTCGGGGCAGACCATCAACGTGCCGATGATTGTCCTCAACACGATCATGGCCGATGCGTTCGACTACATGGCGACGGTGCTGGAGGAGGCCGTCGCTGAGGGTGTGGACTTCGATATGGCGTTGCAGAAGCTGCTGACCGAGATCATCACCGAGCACGGTGCGGTGGTGTTCAACGGCGACGGGTACTCAGAGAACTGACAGACCGAAGCTGCTGAGCGTGGTCTGCCGAACCTTAAGACAACGCTGGACGCCGTTGGGGAGCTCATCAAGCCCGATGTGGTCGAAGTGTTCGAAAAGTACGGCGTTTTCAGTGAGCGCGAACTACACAGCCGATACGAGGTCCGCCTGGAGCAGTACGCCCTGACCATTGCGGTCGAGGCGAAGCCGGCACTGGAGCTCGGCGCGACGGCGATCCTGCCTGCGGCCATTCGCTACCAGACTGAACTGGCCCAGAATGTCACCACGCTCAAAGCCGCCGGTGTCGCCGCGGATTCAGCGTTGCTGGAGACCGTCTCGGCCTCAATCGGCGACCTCACCGGGGCGCTCGGGACCCTCAAGGCGGCGCTGTCGGCGCATGCCGGCGGCTCCACGCTCGATGGGGCAACCTACGCGCTAAAGGTTCTGCTGCCGGCAATGGAAGCAGTTCACGCCACGGCTGACACACTGGAAACCGTTGTGGCAGAGCACCTCTGGCCGTTGACGACCTATCAGGAGATGCTCTACATCCTGTGAGTTGCCCTCCCGGCGAGAGCGCGTTTCTGTACGGCGGTGCGCCGCGTTGGCATCAAGCAGTCCGGTGTGGATCTCGCAGTCCTGTCGAGCCGACAGGCCTGCGGGACTTGCTCGCTATGCGGGCTGTTCACCGACTTGTGATGGACTCGTCGTGGTGACATTGCCGACATTGACAGGCTTGTCGCGATCGGCCACGGCACAATGGGTGGTATGGAAAGGGATCGTGAATCGCCGACGGGCAAGGCCGTCTGGCGTGACCCGCTATCGGCTGGGTGGCGGGCGCACCGCGGCTTGCTGCTGTTGCGGCTGCGCTGGCATGAGCGGCGCGGCGATACTCACGGCACGTAGAGGGGGATCACCGTCGCTAGCTGGCAGCTAGTGAGCGGTAGCGAATTCTTAGAAATGACATCTGCCTGGAACGTGACGAATACCACAATTCTGTCCCACGGTGTCGGTGGTCGAGCTTCTGAACAGTGCGTTCGACGCACGTGCCCCTGAGCGTGACCCCCGCGCCAGGCGCGCTGCGACCTAAGAGAAGTGCATAATCGGTAGTGGTACTGCAGCAACCCCAGGTGACCGTCCGTCGACGTTGCGTCGCGTTGACCGTGACTCGATGGGTATTCGCTATGCGCAGCGCCACCAAGAAACGAAGGGCAGGCGAGTGGGAGACAACGGCAGTGCGACCGGGGACACTCGGCACAAGCTTGAGAAGGTCGTCATCCGCTTCGCCGGCGACTCCGGCGACGGTATGCAGCTCACCGGCGACCGATTCACCTCAGAAGCCGCCTTGTTCGGCAACGACCTTGCAACACAACCTAATTACCCCGCTGAGATCCGGGCGCCGCAGGGTACCTTGCCCGGCGTCTCGTCGTTCCAGATCCAGATCGCCGATTACGACATCCTGACGGCGGGGGACCGGCCCGACGTGCTGGTGGCGATGAACCCGGCTGCGCTCAAGGCCAACGTTTCCGACCTGCCCCGCGGCAGTCTGATCATCGCCAATTCCGATGAGTTCACCAAACGCAACTTGGCCAAGGTCGGCTATGACGCCAACCCGCTGGAGAGCGACGAGTTGTCGAATTACGTGGTGCAGCCAGTCCCGATGACGACGCTCACGCTGGGAGCGGTAGAGCCGATTGGGGCAACGAAGAAGGACGGTCAGCGCGCCAAGAACATGTTTGCCCTCGGCGTGCTGTCCTGGATGTATGGCCGCGAGCTCGACCACAGCGAGTCCTTCATTCGCGAGAAGTTCGCGCGCAAGCCCGAGATCGCTGAGGCCAACGTGCTGGCACTCAAAGCGGGCTGGAACTACGGCGAGACAACTGAAGCTTTCGCCACCACCTACGAGGTGTCACCTGCCCCACTTGAGACCGGCGATTACCGGCAGATCTCCGGCAACACCGCGCTGGCCTTCGGCCTAATATCTGCAGGTCACTTCAGTGACATCCAGATGGTACTCGGCAGCTACCCGATCACTCCGGCGTCAGACATCCTGCATGAGCTGTCCAAGCACAAGAACTTCAATGTGCTGACCTTCCAAGCCGAGGATGAGATCGCCGGTATCGGCGCGGCGATCGGCGCCTCTTTCGGCGGTGCATTGGGGGTCACCAGCACTTCTGGCCCCGGGATCTCGCTGAAATCCGAGGCGATCGGCTTGGCTGTGATGACCGAGCTGCCGCTGATCGTTATCGATGTCCAGCGTGGCGGGCCGTCGACCGGGCTGCCCACCAAAACCGAGCAAGCCGATCTGCTGCAGGCGTTTTTCGGACGTAATGGCGAATCGCCAGTCGCTGTGCTGGCGCCGCAGTCGCCGTCGGACTGTTTCGACGTCGCTGTGGACGCTGCACGCATGGCAATCCAATACCGCACCCCGGTGATCATCCTGTCCGACGGAGCCATCGCCAACGGCTCCGAGCCGTGGCGGATTCCCGATGTGAGCTCCTACGAGCCGATCGTGCACGCGCTGGCCAAGTCTGGTGAGCCGTTCGCGCCCTATGCGCGTGACCCGGAGACACTGGCCCGCCAGCTCGCGATTCCGGGAACGCCGGGTCTGGAGCATCGGATCGGCGGGTTGGAAGCCGCCAATGGCTCAGGCAACATCTCCTATGAACCCAAGAACCACGATCTGATGGTCCGGTTGCGCCAGGAGAAGGTGGCCGGCATCAGGGTTCCTGACCTCGAGATAGATGATCCCAGCGGTGAGGCCGAGCTGCTGATGCTCGGCTGGGGCAGTAGCTACGGCCCGATCGGTGAGGCCTGTCGGCGAGCCCGGCGCAAGGGCATGAAGGTCGCCCATGCTCAACTGCGCAACCTCAATCCGTTCCCGGGCAATTTGGGGGAAGTGCTGAGGCGGTACTCCTCGGTCGTCCTCCCGGAGATGAACCTCGGCCAGCTGGCTCTGCTGCTACGCGGGACCTACCTCGTCGACATCCAGTCAGTGACCAAGGTGGAGGGCATGGCGTTTCTGGCCGATGAGCTGGAGGGCATCATCGATTCCGCGTTCGACGGAACGCTGGCGGAGAAGGAACTCGAGAAGGCCGAGTTCGCCAGGCTGGCGGCAGCGACAATATTCAGCTCTGATGAGACGGCGGCCAGGGAATCTGGCGTGGGAGCGAGCGGATGACGACAGTGAGAAGCGAAGTGGATCGCGTATCGAACCAGTTGATCGGCAGCGATCTGGGGTTGACCCCTGCAGGGCTGACGAAGACCAGCTTGGTTCCGACTGCCGATGAACCGCAGAAGGCGAAGGCGTTCTCCAGTGACCAGGAGGTCCGCTGGTGCCCGGGGTGCGGTGACTACGTCATTCTCAACACCATTCGCAACTTCCTGCCGGAACTCGGGTTGCGCCGCGAGAATATCGCGTTCGTCAGCGGGATCGGCTGCTCGAGCCGCTTTCCCTATTACCTCGAAACCTATGGCTTCCACTCGATTCACGGCCGCGCGCCGACCATCGCAACCGGCCTCGCCCTGGCCCGCGAAGACCTGTCGGTATGGGTGGTCACCGGTGACGGCGACGCGCTGTCGATTGGTGGCAATCACCTCATCCACGCGCTGCGACGCAACGTCAATCTCACGATTCTGCTGTTCAACAACCGGATCTACGGGTTGACCAAAGGGCAGTATTCGCCGACATCCGAAGTTGGCAAGGTCACCAAATCCACCCCGATGGGTTCGGTGGACCACCCGTTCAACCCGGTGTCGCTGGCTCTTGGCGCGGAGGCGACATTCGTCGGCCGTGCGCTGGACTCCGACCGCAAAGGCCTGAGCGAGGTGCTGCGCGCAGCGGCGCAACACCGCGGGGCTGCGCTCGTCGAGATCCTGCAGGACTGCCCGATCTTCAACGACGGTTCGTTCGACGCATTGCGCAAAGAAGGTGCTGAGGAGCGGCTGATCAATCTCAGCCACGGCGAGCCGATCACCTTCGGGGGCGACGGCGAATACTGCGTCGTCAAGTCGGGATACGGGTTGGAGGTGGTTAAGACCGCCGAGGTGTCGGCAGACGAGATCGTGGTCCATGACGCGAACCTCGAGGATCCGGCGTACGCGTTTGCTTTGTCGCGGCTGTCCGACCAGAACCTCGACCACGTGGTGGCGGGCATCTTCCGCCAGGTGAGCAAGACCACCTACGACGACGAAGCTCGTCAGCAGGTTGTGGTGGCGCAGGAGGCCAAGGGCCATGACATGGCGGCCCTGCAGTCGCTGCTTCGCGGCAAGGACACGTGGACCGTCACCTAGATTGCGCTAACGTCACCGATGTGACGTCGCCCCTTCCGTTGGCCGCCGTAGTTCTGGCGGGTGGGGCATCCCGACGGATGGGCCGCGACAAGGCCACTGTGATTATCGAAGGCCCTGCGGGCTCTACCACTCTGGTCGAACGTGTGGTGTCGATCGTGGGCACCCGTTGTGCGCCCGTCTACGTCGTCGCCGCCCCCGGGCAGGCGCTACCCGATTTGCCTGCGGTTATCCTTCGCGACGAGGTACTTGGAGTGGGCCCCTTGCTTGCGACCGGGCGTGGGTTGCGGGCAGCCGCGGAGTCCGAGTTCGGGCACGCGTTCGTGTGCGCGGTCGATATGCCGGAGCTGACTACCGAGCTGATCGAGACCCTGATCGGACCTGCCGAACAGCTGGGCGCCGACGTCGTCGTGCCCTGGGACGGCCGCGACCACTATCTGGCCGGCATCTACCGCACAGCGCTATTCACCACCGTTGCCGGACTCGTCACTGCTGGCGAGCGAAGCATGCGCGCACTGGTGGATGCAGTCGACACTCAGCGGATCGTCATCCCCGAGCAGGCGGCATTGGCGAACGTCAACACCGCGACCGATCTGGATGCCGTTATACCGCCGCGATTGGCATAGCAAAATCCAATTAACAGCGGCGCAGAATTAAAAGGCGCCACCCTGGTTAGATTTCGATGCCGAAAGTACCGTCGGCTGGGGTGAGCCGCCCCCAGCGGGTCGCAGGTGTGTGGAGCACGGCCACCCGCCGGAGAGTTCCTACCTCGTCTCTTGGCTGCCAGCGGCCGTCGAACGCATGTCGCCGGCGCACTAACTCCGGCTCTTCCTCACGGTGTCTTCCGTTGTGCCGCCGACCTCAAATCCGGGTGCGCCAGCTCACAATATGTGCGTGATTCGGCCCACCGTTTTGTCTGCATACCCTGATTGGCGGCCCGGTCAAAACTGGCAGCTGACCTGCGTTGACAATCGTATTCAGGTGCCGTGATTGTTCCGTGATCTGTTTGAGATCGGTAATTGATCGAAATGACATTGCGCCTATCGCTTTGTACATTCGGCAAGAGCTTCAGTTGAAGCAAATAATTCAATACCAGGAAAATACGCGTGTTTGGGGGCTACTGGAAGCGGTTAGTTCCCAGTGGCCGTCGGGTGCCTTACCCGGCGAGGCGATCGAATGCCTGCCCTGTCGTGGCCGACCTAGAGGGCGCGACCCAACCAACCTGCCTGAGTCCAAGGGCGGTAGCCCGCGCGCAATCTGCGCGGGTAGTGATGGCGCACGTTTGGCGAAAGGAACGAAGGTGAACAGAATCCGCAAGACGCTTGATCTAGCAGTTTTCGCGGGGGCGCTCGCAGTCGCACCGATGGCACTGGGGACTGGCGCCGCGAATGCGGACAGCGTCAACTGGGATGCCGTGGCTGCCTGCGAGTCAGGCGGTAACTGGGGCATCAACACCGGCAATGGCTACTACGGTGGCCTGCAGTTCAATATGGGCACCTGGCAGTCCAACGGCGGCTCGGGGTCTCCCCACGCGGCCAGCCGTGATGAGCAGATCCGAGTAGCCGAGAACGTGCTGCACACCCAAGGCATCGGCGCATGGCCGGTCTGCGGTCAACGCGGCTGATCACGCATAAACCTGACGAGGCGGCGCCCGGCTGATGCCGGCGCCGTCTCTTTGGTATATCGGCCCACCCGAGCCGGTCTTCTCATGAGTCTCTTAAGTCAGATAAGCAACTCCTAAAACTTTTGTCTCATGTGTAACAGGCCAGGCCTGTCGTTCGACAGACCTGATAGCCGCAGTGTGAGAACGCACCACGAACACTTCACTCGCGGGCCTTGAGTCACAACGGTCGGGGAAGGACCGCAGAGATGAACATTCGTAAGGTTGTCACCACCGGCCTGATGGCCACCGCGATATCCGGAGCGCTCGCCGCCGTCCCGATGGCCCTCGACGACGCAGTCAGCCCGATGGCTACCGCGCACGCCGACTCCGTCAACTGGGACGCGATCGCGCAGTGCGAGTCGGGCGGAAACTGGTCGATCAACACGGGCAACGGCCACTACGGCGGTCTGCAGTTCAAGCAGGCGACCTGGGCCTCCAATGGCGGCGTGGGCCACCCCGCGGCCGCATCGCGCGCCGAGCAGATCCGGGTGGCCGAGAACGTGCTGCAGACCCAGGGGATCAAAGCCTGGCCGACATGCGGTGCCAAGGGCTTAGCTGCTCAGGTGTGGGGCTCTGCCCCGGCGGCTCCGGCCGCCACTCCCGTCGCGGTTCCCGCAAAGCTGAGCGGGTGTGCGGCGATGCCGACCTCCGTCTTCGGCGGCTTCATCGACCTGCGCAAGATGTGCACTGCGCTGCTGACTCCGCGCACGGCGCGCTGACGACCAGCTGAACTCAGCCCGCGGCGTCTGCGGCGGTAGGCAGGATGAACGCCGAACGCCCCGCGATGGACGACAGGTGATAGCTGGCGCAGCTTTCTTGCCACCCGACCCACCGAGGAGGACTCTTCCCGGTAGGCCGAACACCCCACACCGGTCTGATCGCAGCGACCCGCGGCACGCCAAGATTTGGTACCAGGTGGTTACCGCGTTCCTGTAGTGGCATGTGCTCAATCGGGACGTCGAGCTCCCCGACACGCTCGGGTAGCGTCAGGCGGCATGGGACATCCGGGAAATGCAGCCGATCGAGAGTTCGACATCGTCGTCTACGGGGCCACCGGGTTCGTCGGCAAGCTGACTGCTGAGTACCTCGCCTCCGCCGGAGGCGGGGCACGCATCGCCCTGGCCGGCCGTTCCACTGACCGTCTGCGAGCCGTGCGCGAGTCGCTTGACCATACGGCGCACTCCTGGCCGCTGATCGCCGCCGACGCCTCACAGCCCGCAACGCTCAACGCGATGGCAGCCCGCACGCGGGTGGTGATCAGCACCGTGGGCCCCTATTTGCGCTACGGCCTGCCCCTGGTCGCCGCCTGCGCGGCTGCCGGTACCGACTATGCCGACCTGACAGGCGAACCGTTGTTCGTCCGGGAATGCATCGACCTGTACCACAAGCAGGCCGTCGACACCGGCGCACGGATCGTTCATGCGTGCGGGTTCGACTCCATCCCTTCTGATCTGACGGTGTTCGCGCTGTACCGACAGGCCCAACAGGACCGGGCCGGCCAGCTGGCCGACACCAACTTCGTGGTGCGCCGATTGGCCGGCGGTGTCTCCGGCGGCACGGTCGCGTCCATGACCGAGCTCGCCCGACAAGCATCCGCGGACCCCGAAGCACGTCGGGTGCTCAACGACCCCTACACGCTGACGCCGGACCGTTCGGCGGAGCCGGGGTTCGGTGCCCAACCCGACGCGCGGTGGCGCCGCGGGCGCGATATCGCCCCCGAGCTCGACGGCTACTGGGTTGGTGCCTTCGCGATGGCGCTTCCCAACACGCGCATCGTCCGTCGTACCAATGCGCTACTGGAATACGCCTACGGCAAGCGATTCGAGTACGCCGAGCAGATGAGCCTTGGCCGCTCGATGTTCGCCCCGGTGGCCGCGGCGATGGCGACCGGCGGCAACGTGGCGACGATCGGACTCGGTAGCCGATTCCTTGATCGCGTGCCACGCAGGCTGCTCGAGCGGGTGTTGCCCAAGCCCGGTACCGGGCCCAGTGAACGCGCACGGGAGAAGGGGCACTACACCGTCGAGACCTATACCACAACCTCCAGTGGCGCCCGCTACATCGCGCGCATGTCCCAGCAGGGTGACCCCGGCTACAAGGCGACATCGGTGTTGTTGGGTGAAAGCGGACTGGCGCTTGCGCTGGACCGCGAACAGCTCTGTGAACTGCGGGGAGTGCTGACGCCCGCAGCAGCGATGGGGGACGCATTGCTCACTCGGTTCCCTGTCGCGGGGGTGTCGTTAGAGGTCTCCGGTCTGCATTGATCGATCTTCACTCGGTGGGCAGCGTTCTGGCCGGCAACCGGGGCGGGCCCCTGGGGGACACCTTGCGCGGGCTGCTACGGACGAGAAGTGGTCCGTGCCCTCGGGTGGCGGCGAGCCGCCCGCGGCGCCTTCCTAGAATGGCGCGGTGACCCCGAGTTCCCAACCCACCGCCAACAGTGGCATCGAAGGGGCGCAGGCCCTCCCCAAATCATGGGATCCCGGGGCGGTGGAGAGCTCGCTGTACGAGGGCTGGGTCAACGCCGGCTACTTCGGCGTCGATCCTGCCAGTGAGAAGCCCGCCTACGCGATTGTTTTGCCGCCACCCAATGTCACCGGCAATCTGCACATGGGTCACGCACTCGACCACACGCTGATGGACGCGCTGACTAGGCGCAAGCGCATGCAGGGTTATGAGGCTCTCTGGCTCCCCGGTATGGACCACGCCGGCATCGCCACCCAATCGCTGGTGGAGAGGCAGCTCGCAGTCGACGGCAAGACCAAAGAAGATTTCGGTCGCGAGCTATTCATCGACAAGATCTGGGACTGGAAACGGGAGTCCGGCGGCACCATCGGGGCCCAGATGCGTGCCCTGGGCGACGGTGTCGACTGGACCCGCGATCGCTTCACCATGGATGACGGCCTGTCGCGCGCAGTGCGCACGATCTTCAAGAAGCTCTTCGACGCCGGGCTGATCTACCAAGCTGAGCGGCTTGTCAACTGGTCGCCGGTGCTCGAGACCGCTATCTCCGACCTCGAGGTCAAATACGAGGACGTCGAGGGCGAACTGGTGTCGTTTAGATACGGATCGATGGACGATGACGAGCCCCATGTCGTGGTGGCGACCACCCGCCTGGAGACGATGCTCGGTGATACCGCCATTGCCGTACATCCAGACGATGAGCGATACCGCCACCTCGTCGGCCACGCGCTGCCCCATCCGTTCCTGACTCGTGACATCGTTATCGTTGCCGACGGCCACGTTGACCCGGAGTTCGGCACGGGTGCAGTCAAAGTCACGCCCGCTCATGACCCGAACGACTTCGAGATCGGCATGCGTCACCAGTTGCCAATGCCATCGATGCTGGACACCAAAGGCCGGATCGCCGACACGGGAACGCCATTCGACGGAATGGACCGGTTCGATGCGCGGGTGGCAGTCCGCGAAGCACTGGTAGAACAGGGGCGCATCGTCGCCGAGAAGCGGCCCTACCTGCACAGCGTGGGCCACTCCGAACGCAGCGGCGAGCCGATCGAGCCGCGCCTGAGCCTTCAGTGGTGGGTTAAGGTCGAATCCTTGGCCAAGGCGGCTGGCGACGCAGTCCGCAACGGTTACACCGTGATTCATCCGGCAAGCCTGGAACCCCGCTGGTTCGACTGGGTCGACAACATGCACGATTGGTGCATCTCGCGTCAGCTGTGGTGGGGTCACCGCATCCCAATCTGGCACGGGCCCCGCGGCGAAACTGTCTGTGTGGGGCCCGATGAGACGCCGCCGCCCGGTTGGGAGCAGGACGCCGACGTACTCGACACATGGTTCAGCTCAGCGCTGTGGCCGTTCTCCACGATGGGCTGGCCCGATCGCACCGACGATTTGGCGAAGTTCTACCCGACCACGGTGTTGGTGACCGGTTACGACATCCTTTTCTTCTGGGTTGCGCGGATGATGATGTTCGGGACATTCGTCGCAGACGATCCCGCGATCACTCAGGGTGGCGTCCGCGCTCCGCAGGTGCCTTTCCAAAATGTGTTCCTACACGGCCTGATCCGTGACGAGTTCGGCCGCAAGATGAGCAAATCCCGCGGAAACGGCATCGACCCACTTGAATGGGTGCAGAGGTTCGGCGCCGACGCGCTGCGGTTCACCCTGGCCCGGGGCGCGAGCCCAGGCGGCGATCTGTCCATCGGAGAGGACCATGCCCGGGCGGCGCGCAACTTCGCCACAAAACTGTTCAATGCTACCCGTTTCGCGTTGCTCAACGGGGCCGCGATGAGCCCCTTGGCCGAAGAGCAAAAGGCGCAGGCCGACATCCTGAAGTCCTACGAACTCACCGATGCTGACCGCTGGATCCTCGGTAGAATGGAAGAAGTTCGCGCCGAGGTGGATTCGGCGTTGGACAACTATGAGTTCAGCAAGGCGTGTGAGGCGCTCTACCACTTCGCGTGGGATGAGTTCTGTGACTGGTATTTAGAGCTGGCGAAGGTGCAGTTGGGTTCCCAAGAGGCCCAGCGTGTCTCACATACCATCGTCGTCCTGGCGGCGGTGCTGGACACCCTGCTCAAGCTGCTGCATCCAGTGATGCCGTTCGTGACCGAGGTACTGTGGAAGGCCCTGACCGGCGGTGAGTCACTGGTCATTGCCGACTGGCCTAAGCCCTCTGGATTCGGCGTGGATCATGCTGCGGCACAACGTGTAGCTGATATGCAGAAGCTGATCACCGAGGTGCGCCGGTTCCGTAGCGACCAGGGTCTTGCCGACCGGCAGAAGGTGCCCGCCCGGTTGTCAGGCATCACTTCTGCCGGGCTCGACGCGCATGTTCGGCCGGTCGCTGCCCTGGCCTGGTTGACCCCACCTGCCGATATCTTCGCCCCGTCGGCGTCGCTGGAGGTGCGGTTGTCGGCGGCCACGGTCGTTGTCGAACTCGACACATCGGGAACCGTAGACGTGGCAGCCGAACGACGGCGGTTGGAGAAGGAGCTGGCCGCTGCGCAGAAGGAACTGGCGGGCACCGCCGGCAAGCTCGCCAACGTGGGGTTCCTCGCCAAGGCGCCCGCCGAGGTCGTCGACAACATTCGGGCCCGCCAACAGGTCGCGGGTGAAGAAGTGGACCGTATCACCGCCAGGCTCGAGTCTTTTCCCCAATGAACGGCGAACCAGAACCGACCCCGGACGAGATCGCTTCGTTGCTTCAGGTCGAGCACCTGCTGGACCAGCGCTGGCAAGAGAGCATGATCGAACCGAGCACGGTGCGGATCTCGGCGCTGATGGAGATGCTCGGGTCACCGCAGCTTGGGTATCCCTCGATTCACATCGGGGGAACCAACGGCAAGACATCGGTGGCCAGGATGATTGACTCGCTACTGACCGCCTTTTCCCGGCGCACCGGCCGCACCACGAGTCCGCACCTGCAGTCGGCGGTGGAACGGATCTCCATCGACGGTTCGCCGGCCAGCCCGGCGACATATGTCAATACCTACCGAGAGATCGAGCCTTTCGTCGAGCTCGTCGACCAACAGTCACAGGCAGGTGTTCTCGGTGAGGCAGGTCCGCGGCTGAGCAAGTTCGAGGTGGTGACCGCGATGGCGTTCGCGGCGTTCGCCGACGCCCCTATCGACGTAGCGGTCGTCGAGGTAGGGCTCGGCGGCCGATGGGATGCCACCAACGTCGTCAACGCCCCCGTTGCGGTCATCACGCCCATCAGCATCGATCACGTGGCTTATCTCGGGGAGACCCTCGCCGCAATCGCCGGCGAGAAGGCCGGGATCATCACGAAGCAGTCTGAGGACCTCGTGCCCTTGGGCGCAGATGCCAGCACAGTCGCGGTGATCGCCCGTCAGCCACCGGAGGCGATGGAGGTACTGCTGGCCCAGGCGGTGCGTGCCGACGCCGCGGTCGCTCGCGAGGACTCGGAGTTCGCGGTGCTCAGCAGGCAGCTGGCCGTCGGCGGGCAACTGCTCGAGCTGCAAGGGCTCGGCGGGTTGTACTCCGATGTATTCCTTCCGTTGCACGGCGAGCACCAGGCTCATAACGCCGCCGTCGCGCTAGCGGCCGTCGAGGCGTTCTTCGGGGCCGGCGCACAGCGGCAGCTCGACATCGACGCCGTTCGGGTCGGCTTCGCCGCCGTCGCCTCGCCGGGTAGGTTGGAGCGGATGCGCAGTGCTCCAACAGTTTTCATCGATGCGGCGCATAATCCGACCGGGGCTGCTGCGCTGGCTCGTGGGTTGGAGGAGGAGTTCGACTTCCGGTATCTCGTTGGCGTCGTCTCGATCATGGCCGACAAGGACGCCGCCGGCATACTGGCCGCGCTCGAGCCGGTGCTGGACCAGATCGTGGTCACCCACAACGGGTCGCCCCGGGCGCTAGACGTCCAAGTGCTGACGCTGGAAGCCGAGGAGCGCTTCGGCCCGGAGCGCGTCATCGCCGCGGATGCACTGCCAGATGCCATCGAGACGGCTACCGCATTGGTTGAGGAGGCCGGTAACGAGGCCGACGGTGTCGGCGGTATGGGTGGGGTCGGCGTCGTGATCACCGGATCAGTGATCACCGCCGGCGTGGCGCGAACCCTGTTCGGAAAGGAACCCGGTTGAGCGAGCAGTCACCACCTTCGAGCCCCGCTGATATCGGCCCGGACCCGTGGAAGAGTTTTCGCGGCGTCATGGCCGGCACGTTGATTCTGGAAGCCATCGTCGTCCTGCTGGCGCTGCCCGTCGTCGGTGCCGTCGGCGGCGGTCTGTCGACCGGTTCGACGGCATACCTCATCGGTCTGGCAGTGCTGCTGGTGCTTATGGCTGGTCTCCAGGGTCGGTCATGGGCCATCTGGGCCAACCTTGGCGTGCAGCTGCTGCCGGTCATCGGGTGGGTGTTTTATCCGGGTGTCGGCTTCATCGGGCTGCTGTTCACGGTCGTTTGGCTGCTCATCGCCTACTTACGGGCCGAAGTGCTCCGTAGGCAGAAGCGCGGCCTCCTTCCCGGCCAACAGCCACCGAGCGACCGAATTTGATGACCGGATGCCCTGGGCTCGAGCCCGTTCCTCGCGGCTTCATCGTCGTCTAGGCTGTCGGCCGTGAATGAGCGCACCCTCGTACTGATCAAGCCCGACGGCGTTCAGCGCCGCGTTATCGGAGAGATCCTCAACCGAATCGAAGGCAAAGGCCTCACCATCGCGGCCCTGGAACTGAAGAACGTCAGCGATGACCTGGCGCGTGCGCATTACGCTGAGCACGAGGACAGACCGTTCTTTGCGTCACTGCTGGAGTTCATCACCTCAGGTCCAGTGGTGGCCGCGATACTGGAGGGGCCACGCGCCGTCGCGGCGTTCCGGCAGCTGGCCGGCGGGACCGATCCCGTCGAAAAAGCCACACCCGGCACGATCCGCGGTGACCTGGGGTTGGAGACCCAATTCAACCTCGTTCACGGCTCCGATTCGCCGGACTCGGCCGCCCGGGAAATCGACCTTTGGTTCCCCGGTCGGTAACGGAACAGCGCAGCCTGATCCGTACGGCCCTCGTGATGTGGGATACTTGCCGTGGGTGACCAGCCTTACAACCAAGGTTGGCTACCCGGATGAAGACTTCGACGACGCGACCACCGCAACCGCGGTGCGGCGCAGACCGTCCAGCCATCATTCAGACCGGCACCGAGATTGTTCCCCCGTGGATCGCTCGGGGCGAGACCATAACAAGTGCGGGAGTTGTTGGCCCGGACACAAAATCGAAGCCCTCGCGTGGCCGCGTCAGCACCCATGACGCGCCCGGGGGCTTGAGGAGAGTACGTGGCCGACAATGAGAACCTTCAAGCCCCTAGCCACAACCTCCCGGAAGAGACCGAGCACGTCGCGGTCCTTTCCGGTGAAGCGGTTTCGTCCGGTGAAGCCAAGGACGCACTGTCGGCTGAGCGGCTGAGGGTTCATTCGCTGGCCCGGGCTCTGGGTACCACCAGCAAGCGGATCATCGAAGTGCTAGTCGAGCTCGACGGCCGCACCCGCAGCGCCCATTCCACGTTGGGCCGCGATGAAGCCGACCGAGTGCGCGAAGCCCTCTCCGAAGCGGAATCAGCGCCGATCACCGACCCAGTGGCTGAGGAGGAACCGGAGTCACGGCTGATCCTGGAAACGCACGCCTCGAGCCCGGCCGAACCCGCCGATTACTTGCCGTTGTTTGTCGCTCCGCAGCCCATGGAGTCGAAAGGCGGCAAAGGCAGCGATGGTCGCGCCTACGAGGACGACGACGCCGAGGGTGATGGCGACCCGCAGGATTCCGATGATGACGGGCCCGATCCTCCAACCGCCAAGCGCCGCAGACGTGGACGTCGCGGTCGCGGTCGCGGGCGCGGCGAGCAGAACGGTGACGATTCGTCGCCGGAGGCCGACGCCGACACCGACGCTCAGGGCAGCAGTGATCAGACCGGCTCTGGTGAGGATTCCGACGACGACAACGACAGCGGCGACGATGAGCCGGGTGCCGATGGCGGCAAAACCCGTCGGCGTCGGCGCCGCCGCCGCAAGTCCGGCTCCGGGGGCGACAATGACGGCGGCACGTCATCTGACGATCCGCCCAATACCGTCGTCCATGAACGCCCCGCACGGCGTTCGAAGGGCGGAAACGGTGACTCGTCGGGCAATGAGATCCAAGGGATCAGCGGGTCGACTCGGTTGGAAGCCAAGCGCCAGCGGCGAAGGGATGGCCGCGATGCCGGGCGTCGCCGGCCGCCAATCCTGAGCGAGGCTGAGTTCCTGGCACGGCGCGAAGCGGTCGAGAGGACAATGGTCGTCCGCGACAAGGTACGTACCGAACCGCCGCACGAGGGTGCCAGCTATACGCAGATAGCGGTGCTTGAGGATGGCGTCGTCGTCGAACACTTCGTCACCTCAGCGGCCTCGGCGTCCCTGGTCGGCAATATCTACCTCGGCATCGTGCAGAACGTTCTGCCGTCGATGGAAGCGGCCTTCGTGGACATTGGCCGCGGCCGCAACGGCGTGCTCTACGCCGGTGAGGTCAACTGGGAGGCCGCCGGCCTCGGGGGCGCTCAGCGCAAGATCGAGCAAGCCCTCAAGCCCGGCGACTACGTCGTCGTCCAGGTCAGCAAGGACCCGGTCGGCCATAAGGGCGCACGGCTGACGACGCAGGTTTCGCTGGCTGGCCGCTATCTGGTGTATGTGCCCGGCGCGTCGTCTACCGGTATCAGCCGAAAATTGCCCGACACTGAACGTCAGCGGCTCAGGGAGATTCTGCGCGAGGTTGTTCCCTCCGATGCGGGCGTGATCATCCGAACGGCCTCCGAGGGGGTTAAGGAATCCGACATCCGCACCGATGTCAACCGACTGCAGGAGCGTTGGAATCAGGTCGAGGAGAAAGCCGCCGAGACCAGGAAAAAGGCTGCAGGAGCGGCGATCCCGCTCTACGAAGAGCCCGATGTGCTGGTCAAAGTCATCCGTGACCTCTTCAACGAGGACTTCACGGGTCTGATCGTGTCTGGTGAGGACTCCTGGAAGACGATC
>DAOUYK010000166.1 GCA_030666145.1 Mycolicibacterium sp.
GACACCGGTGTCGGCATCGACGAGGCAGACCTGCCGAAGGTGTTCGACGTCGCCTACCGCGGATCGAATAGCCGTGTCCCGAGAGCGGATTCGTCGCTGCCGAGCGGCTCGGGCCTTGGATTGGCGATCGCCGCGGGGCTAGTTCAGGCCCACCGTGGCACGCTGTCGGCGCACAACCTCCCGACCGGCGCGCGCTTCGAGGTACGCCTGCCGCTGGCCAGCTACTGAGCTACTGAGCTACTGAGCTACTGAGCTACTGAGCTACTGAGCTACTGAGCTACTGAGCTAGCGTGCATCCTTGGTGATGACGCGGCCGCGAGGGCGGTCACGGATGCTCGGGGCCGAAAATCAGCCGGGAAGTGAGTCGTTCAGCCGCTCTGCCGCGGCAAGATAGTCCTCGATGAACTCCCGTACCACCTCGCGCGCGGGATTCACCTTGTTCATCAGACCCACACCCTGCCCGACGAAGTAGGTTGCCAACGCCTGGGCTCCCTCGTGCCCCTGGGACGCCAGCACGTCGATCCGGCGGATCACTGGCTCGCACAGCATCGACTGCAGCGGCTGTTGTCCGCCGACTTTGGTTATCCAGGCGTTCGTCCAGTCCGACACCAATTGACGCGACGGCTCACCCGTGCGGCCTGCCGAGCGGACGGTGTCCCGGGAGGTGGCGGCCATGCTGGCCATCTGCCGGCCGGTGACGATCCCACCCGCGGTCAGTACGGGGACGGTGCTGCCGACCGCTGCTAAAGCGTCCAATACTTCGGGCACCACAACCAGCGTGCTGACCTCGCCGCAGTGGCCGCCGGCTTCGGCGCCCTGCGCGACGATCAGGTCCACCCCGGCGGAGACCTGTTTGACCGCGTGCTCTTTGGCGCCAACCAGGGCGGCCACCGGGATGCCACGCTCCTTGCCGACCTCGATCATGTAGTTCGGCGGTACACCCAATGCGTTGGCGATCAGTTTGATCGGATGGGTCAGCGCGACATCGAGCAGCTCACGGCCGGTATCGCCGGACAACTAAGCACCGCCAAGGCGGCGGTCGGGCTCGGGTCCGATGCCGTGGACGCGCAGCAACTGGTCGACGACATCGCGGTAGCCCTGCGGAATCCGCTTAGCCAGAATCCGCCGGCGTTGGTCGCCGCGGCCACCACATCGCGGCAATGGCTGAAGGCGAAGAGCGAGAAGTCGATACCGAACTGTTTGCACAGGGCTGCGGTCATCGGCTCAGCATTGCCAGACGGGTGTCAAGTCGATGTCACGACCCCCCGTAGCGGGGCGGTGGCGAACTCGCGCAGCCCGTCAGCCGGGTCGACCACAGCCCGAAAACCGAGGATTTCAGCCGCCTTCTCCGGGTCGGCGACGATGTGGCGAACGTCGCCGCTGCGGTGCTGGCCAGTGACCACCGGTGCTCTGTTGTCCAGATCGCTACGTGCCCCAGACAGCGCCGAGGCTACGTCCAGAATCGACACCGGCCGTCCTGAGCAGACATTGAACGCGTCGAACCCCTCGATTTCGGCCTCGATCGCCGCCAGGTTGGCTGCGGCGATGTCATCGACGTGAATGAAGTCGCGCATCTGCCCGCCGTCCTCGAATACCCTTGGTGCATAACCTGATTCGAGCGAAGAACGGAAGATCGCTGCTACACCGGAATAGGGGGTGTCCCGCGGCATGCCCGGGCCGTAGACATTGTGGTACCGCAGGGCCGCGACAACACCTCCGACAGCCTCGCTCCAGGCCAGCGCGTAATGCTCCTGCGCGACCTTGCTGGCCGCGTACAGGCTGCGCGGCCGCAACGGCGCATCCTCGCCGACCAACTCCCATCGAACCTGCTCACCGCCTATCGGGCAGCGGTGGTCGAACACCCCGCCATCGAGGTCCGCACGCTGCCGCGGCAGCGGATCGACCGGGCCGTGCTCCGGGCAGGCATAACTACCCTGCCCGTAGACCACCATCGACGAGGCGAGCACGAGTCGACGGCAGCCCGCGGCGAACATCTCGGCCAGGAGCACCGCCGTGCCGAGGTCGTTATGCGAGGCATACGAGGGGCTGTCACCAGCGTCCACGCCGGCGCCCACCACCGCAGCCTGGTGACAGACGACGTCCACCCCGGCGAGCGCGTCGGCCACCGCTGCGCTGTCTCGGACGTCGACCCGGCGCACATCTGCAGGCAGCCCGGCACCGGCACCGTGCGCAGCCGGCAGCATCGCGTCGATAGCAACGACGTCGTGGCCGGCGGCGGTCAAGCGGGCACGGATTCGAGTTCCGATGAATCCGGCTGCGCCGGTCAGCAGCACCCTCATGGCAACACAATAGGCAGGGTGACACCCTCATGCGGCTTGCAGTGCGCGCAGGTGGAAACGCCTGAGGTCTTCGTTGCACTTTCTATGGCCTCATGCAGTAGCTGCTTGAAGCCAACCAGATTGCGCTCGAACTCGGCGAATACGTCCACCGCGTGCACGCCCTGCCCCGCCTCGATGCCCGCATCCAGGTCAGTCACTAACGCGATTGCTACATAACACATTTCAAGTTCCCGGGACAACACCGTCTCCGGATATCCAGTCATGTTGATCAGCCGGAACCCCTGGCTCGCATACCAACGACTCTCTGCGCGCGTCGAAAACCGAGGCCCCTGGACCACCACCATCGTGCCGCCGTCGACGATCCCGGGCAGTGCGGTCACCGACTCTCGCAGAGACGGACAGTAAGGGTCGGCGAACCCGACGTGGATGCCACCGGAGTCGAAGTAGGTGTCGGGCCGGCCCGTCGTCCGGTCGACCAGCTGATCGGGCGCCACCATGGCGCCGGGGCCCAGCTGGGGGTCGAGGCTGCCGACGGCACAGGGGCCGAAGATGCGCCGCACTCCGAGGGAGCGCAATGCCCACATGTTGGCTCGGTAGGGCACCGTGTGAGGCGAAAACTCGTGGTTTACGCCGTGTCTGGGCAGAAACGCCACCTCGTGGTCGCCAATGGCTCCAACGACGATCGGTGCGCTCGGCGGGCCGTAGGGCGTCTCCACCGTGACCGCACGCGCATCGGGACCGAAGAACGAGTAAAAACCGCTGCCACCGATTACCGCAAGCATCCGCCTATTGTGAATCATCGGCCCACCGCCAGTTCGGTTGGCCGTCCATGCGTTCAGGCTGCCGCGGTGGACCTCACCGGTCGCATGCAAGACTGGCGCTCGTGGCCAGTTTCGCCCAGTGGGTCGAGGGTGCGCGTCCGCGGACGTTGCCCAATGCCGTCGCGCCGGTCATCGTGGGAACTGGTGCTGCGGCCTGGCTCAGCTCCGCATCGTGGTGGAGGGCGCTGCTTGCGCTACTCGTGGCCGTGGCGATGATCGTCGGCGTGAACTACGCCAACGACTACTCCGATGGCATCCGCGGCACCGATGATGTGCGGTCCGGGCCGCTGCGCCTAGTCGGGTCGAAGCTCGCGGCACCACGGGCTGTGCTGACCGCCGCGGTCGCGAGCCTGGCCGTCGCATCGACTGCCGGGCTGGTGCTGGCATGGTTCAGCGCGCCGTGGCTGATCGGGGTGGGTGTGGCCTGTATCGCCGCGGCGTGGCTGTACACCGGCGGGTCAAAGCCCTACGGCTATCAAGGCCTGGGCGAGGTCGCGGTATTTGTGTTCTTCGGATTGGTGGCAGTTCTGGGTACCCAGTATACCCAGGCGCTGCGGGTGGATTGGGTAGGTGTCACGCTCGCCGTGTCGACGGGATGCCTGTCCTCGGCGGTGCTGGTGGCCAACAATTTGCGCGACATCCCCACCGACGCCCAGTCCGGCAAGATCACTTTGGCTGTTCGGCTCGGTGACGCCAGAACTCGGCTGCTGTTCCAGACGTTATTCGCGGTGGCGTTCGTGCTGACGCTGGTGATGATGCTGGCGAGTCCATGGTGTGCCGCCGGGCTGGTGGCACTTCCTCTGGCGGCGCGCGCCACCAAGCCGGTTCGCGGCGGGGCGGGGGGCAAGGACCTGATCCCGGTACTGCGTGATACGGGGCTGACGATGCTGGTGTGGGCTCTGGCGGTGGCCGTTGCGCTGTGGCTCGCCTGACAGATCGGGTGCGTTAAGCGACTCCGGGTGGGCGTTTATTCGCCCGATCCACGCCGATCCGTCCGTCCACCGTCATGGCGGCCGGGGTCTTCGGCGGCGCTGTCGCCGCGCAGCTTGGCCTGTAACTGCTCGCGGTCGCTGCGGCGACGAGCATCCAGCATCGCAATGCTCTCGGTGGCCCGCCGTCGCAAGGGGGTGAACAACCAGATGCCCAGCGGCAGCGCGATGACGATGGCGAACAGCAACGCCACTACCACCGGGAAGTCCTGAACCCCCAGCAGGTGTCCGGCGGCGAGGATCACGGCCGTCACAACCCCGACGAGCACCAGCCGGGCCGCCACGTAAGCGAGAACGTCGAGCAGCAGCCTGGATCGGGGCCGTCCATCAGTCACGTCCCGAGCCTACCCAGGGCGCGTATATTGAAGGTAAGGAGGTTTCGAGTGGCCTATTTGCTCCTGGTTCTCGTCTTAGCCGCACTGGTCTACCTTGGCTGGCGCGTCACCCGGATGGCCGCAAACCGACCCCGGACCCGGGTGATCGGTCCAGACGACGATCCGGATTTCCTGCGACGAATCAATCCGCACGACGACCGGCCGCGGCCTTGACAGCGCGTGACCGCCTAAACCATCATCCGTCTAGCTACCATGCGCGTTGGCGCGTCGCCGCGCACCCGGGAACCCCTCGGCCACGACTGCGGCCAGCTCGATGAGCGACTCCCTGGTCTCGGGCCGCAACCGGTCCAGACTGATTTCGGCGCCGTCCTCCAGATGAGGGTCGAACGGCACCTGGCACACCGAACTACAGCGTCGGGCGAAGTGGTCGATCACCTTGGTCAGGTCGACTTTTGTCCCCCTGCCCGAGCGGGGTCGCACACCATTGATCACCGCAACCGAGTTGCGCACCAAGTCCTCGTGACCGTGAGCCTCCAGCCAATCCAGCGTCGCTGATGCGCTGCGCGCCCCGTCCACCGAACCCGAGCAAATCACCATCAAGACGTCTGCCTTGTCGATCACCGCCGACATCGCCGAATGCAGCATGCCGGTACCGCAGTCGGTAAGCACCAAGCTGTAGAACCGCTCGAGCACCTCCAGGGTGCGTGCGTAGTCCTCGGAGCTGAACGCCTCGGATACTGCGGGGTCACTCTCCGAGGCGAGTACCTCCAGGCGGCTAGGGCCCTGGGACGTATAGCGCCGAACGTCGCTGTAGGCCGCGATACCCTCCGCGTCACGAAGTAGGTGACGAACGGTCGCCGGTGTCTCCAACTCCACCTTCTGGCTCAATGTGCCCCGGTCCGGGTTGGCATCTACGGCGATGACCCGATCCCCACGTGTCGTGGCGAATGTCGCTCCCAGCGTCGCGGTGATGGTCGTCTTACCCACTCCGCCCTTCTGGGAGAGCACCGCGATCCGGTAGCACCCGCGCAGCGGCCGCTGTGCCTGTGCGACCAAGGTGTCGTGGCGGATCACCTCGGGACTCTCCCCCGGGTGGATCAGGCGGGCCGAGGCCCAATACAACCACCTGCGCCAGCCCATCGACGGAGCCCGTCTGGCCTCGCCAAGAAGCGCAACGGTCGACAGGTCGAAATATGGCGGTGGATCGGCAACGGTCGACTCAACCGGAACCGGCTCAGCTTCCCGAGCCGCAACGACGGGCGGCGTTCCGTGCGGCGGTGTCGGCGCCGTCCACTCCGCAGGCACGGGTGCCGCGGGGTCGGTGAACCGCTGCTGCGCCCGAAACCCCCCCGGCAGGTCAGACAACGGTTGATCCCCTCTCCTGGCGGCGCCCAGCCGCTCAGCCCTCTGGTCGGCTCAGCCGACGCCAGCGTACGAATGCAGTCCGACGGTCACCAAGTTGATAAAGAACAGATTGAACACCATGGCCACAAACCCGGCGACGTTGACCCACGCGGCGTTCCGTTCCCGCCAGCCCGCGGTCGACCGGGCATGTAGGTAGGCGGCGTAGATGACCCACGCGATGAACGACACCGTCTCCTTCGGATCCCAGCCCCAGTAGCGACCCCAGGCCTCCTCGGCCCAGATAGCGCCGAAGATGACGCCGAAGCCGAACACCGGGAACGCAAAAATTGTTGTACGGTAAGCGATCCGGTCGAGAACTTGGTCGCTCGGGAGTTTCTGCACCACGCGGGCCAAGGCGTCCTTGCGACCCGTGTCGCCGAGCCGCGATGTCTTGGCTAGGAACAGAATGCTGGCCACGCCCGCAACCAGAAACACGCCTGATCCCAGGCTGACCACCGACACATGGATCGGCAACCAATAGGACTGCAGCGCGGGCATCACCGGCGCGGCGTGTGAATACAGCCACCGCCCCGAGACGGTGAGCAGGATCAACACCGGGACGAGCACGAACACCCACAACGGCCGGTACTGCGGCCTGCGTAGCACCACAGCAGCGGCCACCAGGCCGAAGAAACTGGTCAGGTTGATGAACTCGTACATGTTGCCCCACGGCACCCGTGAGGTGGAAAGACCGCGCAACACGATGCACCCGAGCAACATTGCGGTGCCGACGTACACCAGCGCGACCCCGGCCGCTCCAACACGCTCGTCGAACGGGCGCCGCGGGGCATCGAGGACGACACCGGGGGTAGCGCTGTTCCCCGATACCCCCGAGTGTGATGCCGCCGGGGCGGCTCCGGTGCCCACCAACTCCCGGGTCTCGACCTTCCGGCTACGGGTGAAAGCCAGCTCGACGGCAAGCAGCAGCAGCGCGCCGACAAGCACCAGCACCGACGAGGTGAACGCCCAGTCCGAATAGCGGGCCAGCCCGATGTCGATGGTGTTCATACCCGATCTGCCTTCTTCTCTTCGCTGCGATCCGATACGGCGCCAGAGGTCTGTATTCCGGCGAACAACCGCGCCGTCAGTCGCTCGAACTCCTCGCCCCACCCCGAATTGTCAGTGCGGGCCAAGCCGCCCAACTCGACATTCACCGTACCTGCAGGGTTGGCCGACAACCGCAACCAGAGGCGGCGGCGCCGCACGATCAGCGACACCAGCAGCCCAGCCATCATCGTCATCGCGAATACCAACACCCAGATCTGGGCCGGGTCGTGTGACACCTGAAGGTTCACGAAAGGTTCGGCGCCGTCAAACCGGACGACGGTACCGTCGTCTAGGCGAGTCTCTTCGCCGGCGCGCAGGTTGACGCGTGCGACTTTCGTCAGCCGACCTTGGTCGATCATGCGGGGGTCCAGGGAGAACAGCGACTGCGGCCGCCCGGTGTCCAGACCGGTATCACCCTGGTACACATCGATCGCCACAGCCGGGTCGTTCATTGCGGGAAAGCTGGAGGACAGCAGGGTGCCGTCGAGCTGTCCGGTCGGTGCAAACAACCCCTGAATCGCGATTTGGTTCTTGCGTCGTTCCCGCTCGTCGGCATAGGTACCACCGGGCGGGTCAAACCGCATCGCGCCCGAGGACAGCAACGTGATCTGGTCGTCGGGGCGCCACTGCAGCGTCTGGGTGCGGGTCTGCCCGTCCGGGAAAGTCACCGTGAACGTGGGTGCATAGCCGTGGCCTTGCAGGTAGACGCGATCGCCGCCGATCCGCAAGGGCTCGTTGACCTTAAGTAGGTAGGGCTTCCAGGACTCGGTCTCGAGGGCGTCGCCGGCCTGGTAGTCGATGCCGGCTCGGAATGACACCACCTGCCCTGTGGGAAGGTATGTCGCTTCGAAGTCGTTGACCCGCAA
>DAOUYK010000080.1 GCA_030666145.1 Mycolicibacterium sp.
TGCTTCGAGCGCCCCGAGGAGACGCCGGTCCTCGCTCATCACGAGGTCGCCGTAGCCGAGCGTCGCGAAGTTGACGGCCGAGTGGTAGTAGGCCGTGGCGAAGTCCTGGAATTCCGCTAAGACGACGAACAGCCCGGCCCAGATGGCAATCTGCGCGAGAGCGCCGATGAGCATGACGAACATGACTGCGGTGAGTGTGGTCGACGAACTGATTAGCTTCTCAGTGATGAGGATCTTCGACTCTGCTGCCAGGAGCAGTCTGAGAAGAACGTCAACTGCGACGCATTGGATCGCGAGGCACACGACCATGACCGAACAACCGATGAGAAGGTTCGTGACCATGCGCCGCTCCTACTTGAACCGGGTGGCGACCCCGGGGTCGCCGCTGTGTGCAGGGAGAGGCAGGGTGCAGGGTCAGCACCTGCGTGCTGTGCTGTGGTGGGCAGACCTATGGCCTGCTGGGCCAGGGGTTTCTCAGAGGGAAGGATATTGAATCGGGCACTCGATGTGGTTCCCCACCCTCAAGGTGCCCTTCGGATACACATTGACATCGACGCACTGCGGCTTGGTGTTGTCCATCGCGTAGTAGTTGTGGGAGAAGTCGTCGGGCTTCGACATGTTGCCCCGCTCATCCGTGGAGCGACACCGCAGCGTGTACTGACCGGGGATGACGTTCTCCCAGGTAAATGACCAGCCGACCCAGGCCCACTTGCCGAACGGCTGATCGAGCTTGGCCAACGACCAGGTTTCTCCCCCGTCGAGGCTGACCTCCACGCTGACGATGCGAAGTCCGCCGGACCAGGCGCGGCCACGCAGCTCTACAACGTCCGTCTCCTCTAGGTGACGGATCCGGCAGAGGAAGTCGGGGATGCCGGGCGGGATCATCAACGCACGGACCTGCTGGAAGGTCGCGGGGATGCGGTCGGGGTCGTCATCGCTCGACGCGTAGCTGTACCACTTCATCTGGTTCTTGGTGAGCCCCCAGTCGATCGCCTCGATCGAGTCGATCCATTTGACATTGGCCATCCCCAACCAACCAGGAACCAGCAACCGCAGTGGAAACCCGTGCTGCGGAGGCAGCGGCAACCCATTGATCTCGTAGCACAGCAGGACGTCGTTGGCAGGGTCCATCGCGTACTCGACTGTCAGGCTGCGCTGAAAGTGCTGCACCTCAGCCCGATTCGGAGGACCCTGGATACCTTTGTCCCGCCCCGTGAAGAGGATCTCCAGCGCGTCGTCTTCAACTCCGGCCTCCTCGAGCACCCCGCTCAGCGGAGTACCAGTCCACTCCGCGGTCCCGATCGCATCGTGATTCCACGGAACGTGTGCCCACAGGCGCCACCGCTGACTCAATCGACCGTTGCCGCAACATTCCATGGTGGCCGGGATGGTGACCTTCGGCCGGCTGCGGATGTTGTCCATGTCCAGAATGAGTTTGTTTTTCACCAGCCCGCCGACTTTGACTTTGTATTTGCTGTCGTCGATCGCTGGCACGTCGTAGTGGATGAGCAAGTAGTGCATCCCGATCGGGGTGATGGGGTACGTCATGCCCTCGAGATGCATGCCATGGCAGCGGCTTTTACCCTCGACCTCCATGACGGTGAAGTTGTCGAGCCGGTCGGTGTGCACAAAGTCACGGTAGGGAGGCACGTCGGCGTGGACGCCGACATCCACGTTAAAACGCTTGGCGTTGGCGGTCGGATAGCTTGTTTCGTCGCTTATGGCTTCTCCTGAACTCGCTGTAATCGCCCGTGGCCTAGCTAGTTTGACTATTGAAGCACAAGGCGCCGATATCCATTGGGCATATCCACAAAATCAGCGGAAACGTTTGACGTCGCGAAATGGAAGCGGATTCACGTTGGATTCAGGCTTAGTTCCGAATGACCATCAGTCCCGTGGTCTGCACGCTTTGGCTTATCGGATCCTTGAGGTCTTCTTACAGACCGGCGCGGTCCTACGTCTGATGGTTGTTCGCCAGTCGTATTCTCGCTCTAGGCAAATTCGCGAATCGTGATCGTCTGGGAAGTGCCCACGGGTTCGTAGCGTATCGCGCTGGGGTGCGGGCTGACTATGACGACCGTGCCACGCAAGTCGCTGTTCATTGCAGGCGGAGTAGGGATCACTCCGATCATCAGCCAGCTCCGAAAGATCGCCCGCGAAGCCCCCGGTGTCCGACGCGGTCCTGCTGTACTTCAACCGCAACGATCGCTCGATCATCTTCGAGCGCGAGTTGCGTCAGCTTACCGATCGCTCAGGTGTCCGGGTGCACTTCTTTACCGACAAGCCGTCGCGACTTCACGACATCACCAGAGGACAGCTCTCGCAGATTCTCCTAAAGGGCTATGTCCGGGATGTCGCGGACCGCGACACCTTTGGCTGCGCGCCGCCCTAGAGGTCGGCTACGCGACGAACTGCTCAACTCGTGGCACTTCGACTCGCTGCTCGAAGCCCGCGTGATCATCGAAGACTGGCGCTGCGACTACAACGCCAACAAACCCAATCTGCCCTCAACTCTCACACCAGTGGACCTACAACCGGGGTACAGACCTCCCGGACCGCCAAACGGGTCCCCCTCAGCTCCCCCAGAGAAGATCGGCCGGCGTCCGCTCCTGAGCACAGGCCACGCCGGTACCGCCGACCGTGTGGGTATCCCCGATGCCCGCGCCGGACAGCCCCCGGAACCGGGCTTCTTGGACGAGATGATGGATAACCTGGCGTTCAAGAGCGCCATGCGTTCGGCGGGAACGGTGCTTGGGCGTGAGATCACCCGCAGCATCTTCGGTACCGGCCGGCGCAAGCGCAGACGCTAGTCAGTCGAGGCCAGAACGTTAGTCGACGCCAAGTTTTTTGTACACGGCCCCGACGATGGGCGAGACGATCGAGCGTGGCGCGTATCCGCTGGCAGCTGACATCGCCTTGGATGTGACCCCGGGGACCACACGCATCTTGTTGCGCTCCAAACCTTCCAGCGAGACCTTCGCGGTGTATTCGGTGGAAATCCATAGGAAGTCGGGGATGAGTCGCTCAACTAGCGACTGCTCCTCGGGGTTGGGTAGCTCGGTGCGCACCGGCCCAGGTGCCAGCACTGTGACGTGTACCCCTGCCGCCTTTAGTTCGCCCCGTAGGGACTCGCTGAAGGTATTGACGAACGCCTTCGTAGCCGCATAGGTGGCGTTATTCGGAATCGGTGAGTTGCCCGCTGCTGATCCGGAAATCAGGATGCCGCCGGCGCCCCGTTCCACCATGCCGGGCAGCACCGCCAGCACGAGGTCGTGAACACCGAGCACGTTGAGCTGAACCTGCTTGCGTTCGCCGTCCGGATCAAGTGCGACCACCGAGCCGAACGTCGCGGTGCCCGCGTTTGCGCACAGGATCGAGATGTTGCGGGAGGCCAACTCCTCACACAGTTCACCGCGCCCGGTGGGATCGGCCAGGTCTACAGCGCGCACCTCGACTGTCACTCCGTACCGCTCGCGCAACTGGTCGGCGAGCACTGTCAGCACATCCTCGCGTCGCGCCGTGATGATCAGGCTGTGGCCGCGGGCAGCGAGCTCGACGGCCAGCGCCTCGCCAATGTTCTGCGACGCACCAGTGACGACAGCCCGGGCATCGGTGCTGGGGGCGGGTACCGGCATGGCCGGACTATATCGTGGGCGTCCATGAGCAAGCCGCCGCCTCCGGTCCAGACATCGGTGGTCGCCACCTCGACCCGGTCTCGCGTAGCGGCATGGGCTTTGTGGGACTTCGGTGCGACAGCGGTCAACGCGATCGCCGTGACTTTCGTGTTCTCGGTCTACGTAACGGGAACCGTCGGCGCAGATCTGCCCGGCGACACCAGTCCGGCTAGCTGGCTGGGCCGGGCGCTGGGGTTGTCTGGTCTGGTCGTCGCGCTGCTGGCGCCTGTAACCGGCGTGTGGGTCGATGCCCCCGTGCGCCGACGGCGTGTGCTCGCCATGCTGACCGGGATGGTGGTCCTGTTGACCGCTGCGATGAGCCTCATCCGAGACGACCACCGGTATTTGTGGCCCGCCTTGATCCTGCTTGCCTGCACTTCAGCCTGCAGTGAACTCGCCACCGTGCCGTACAACGCCATGCTGCGCCAAATCTCGACCCCTGCTAACTCCGGGCGGGTATCCGGATTCGGTCTGGCGCTCGGGTATTTCGGTAGTGTTCTGGCGCTGCTGGTGGTCTATCTCGGCTTCATCTCTGGGACCGGCGAGACGCGTGGAATGCTGAATCTGCCCGTCGCTGACGGACAGAATGTACGGGCGGCAATGTTGCTGACTGCCGCGTGGTTCGCCCTGTTCGCATTACCCCTGCTCATCTCTGTTCCGACTGCCACCTCAGAGCAACCCGGCGGGCGCGTCAGTGTCTTGGGTGCCTACCGGAGGCTGGCCGCCGAGGTCCGTGGCGAGTGGCGCCGCGACCGACACTTCGTCTACTTCCTTGGCGCCAGCGCGCTGTTCCGGGACGGGCTGGCCGGTGTGTTCGCGTTCGCCGCGGTGATTGGCGTCAGCGTCTACGGGGTGTCGCCGGCAGATGTGTTGTTGTTCGGCGTGGCCGCATCTGTTGTGGCTGCGATCGGGGCGGGGGTCGGCGGGCATGCCGACGACTGGGTGGGCTCCAAACGGGTGATCGTGCTGTCACTGTCGGTCATGATCGCCGCCGGACTCACCATGGTGGCCCTGTCGGGTGTGCTGGCGTTCTGGGTGTGCGGCCTGGTGCTCGCACTGTTCATTGGGCCGACGCTTTCAGCATCACGCACGCAGCTGCTGCGAATGGCCGCCGACGGCAAGGAGGGGGTGGCATTCGGGCTTTACACGACGACTGGCCGTGCGGTGTCTTTCCTGGCGCCATGGCTGTTCTCGGTGTTCATCGACATCTTCGACACTGACCGGGCCGGCATGGTCGGGTTGTGCGTTGTGCTCGGGCTCGGGCTGTTGGCGCTGCTAGCAGTGCGCGCGCCGCACTCGCGGGTGCCGAAGGGGACCTGATGGCGCGACGCTGCAGGGCCACTACCTGGTTGTCGCGCAGATGGTCAGGCCGGCGCCGGTGCGTTGCGCCAATTGGACGCCGTTCACGGTGATCGAGCACGACAGCTCCCGCCCGACGTTGATGATGCTGATACTGGCCGAACCTGCCGCGGGCCGGCGTAAGGACACCTGCTTGCTCCATGGCAGCAGCACATTGAATTCGGTCTGCAGCATGCCGCCGGAGTCGACGTAGGTGATGTTGATGACCCGGCCGCTCCCTTGGACGGTGTAGACGACGCTGTCGGTTGCGCCGCGGACAGTGGTGTCGGTCGGTGGTGTCCGGGAGGGCGTCGTCGGCAACGTCGGCAGCGGCAGTAATGGCGTCGAGGGGGTCCGTGGCGTCGTGGTAGGAGTTCGTGGGGTTGCGGTGGGAGTGGAGAAACTGGGCTCGGGCTGGGGGGGCAACGGCGCCACCACGGTCTGCTGTCTGGAGCTGTTGACGACCACCAAAGCGATCACCAGGCCGACGACGGTGAGCACGGCGACCGCGGTGAGGATCCACAGCCAGCGAGGAGCCTTCGGGCCGTCGGGTGGCGGCGGCTCGGCGTTGTGGCCCGGTTGATACTGCGGTCCGTGCTGCCCCGCCGCCGAGGTTTCGTAGCCAAATGGCGAATACGTAGGCAGGCGTTCGGTCGGCTGTGACGGGGGTGGCTGATAGGGCGCCCCATACTGTGCCTGGGTCGCATAAGCCGGATCGGAATAGCCGGGGGAGTTGTAGCCGAACTGTTGCGTCGGCTCGTTGCTCCTGTCGAAGCTCCCTTGCTCCTCGCGTCCGCGGTCCGTCATGCCCACCTCATTGCTGCAGGGTACCTGTGTGGTCGCTCGCTGTGCCGGCTTTGCTGCCCAGATCTCGCCACCCGCGGGCCATGCAGAATGCGGCATCGGGGCACCCCAGATTCGGGAGGTTTAGGGCACTTCGTCGTTGCCGCGTTTCTCGGCTGACCCGGCGGTGCAGAGGTTTGTCGAAGTGGCTTGACGAAATTGTTTCGAGGGTAAACTCATGAAGCGCGCCAGAGAGGTGCGTCGGCTGAGGGGGCATGACATGCGAGGCACGCTCGGATTCGTAGTGGTCGTCTGGTTGTTGATCGGTGTTTTTGCCGCGTATCAGCGGGACTACTTCACTGGTGGCGAAGCCAACTGCGCCACCGCTGGAACCATCGCGCTCACAACGGCTGCTGGACCGCTGAACTATCTGGGAGTCAATCCGAAAGTCACGGATTGCAACATCCCGCAACCCAGCGTGTAATCCACTGACTGCTCAGTTCCTAGAAGCGGAGTGCTCATGATCGCCTTAGGCGTGATCCTGCTCATCCTGGGTTTCTTTTTGGGTATGGGAATCCTGACCTACATCGGGGTCGTACTACTTGTCATCGGCGCCGTCTTCTGGCTCCTGGGCTCGATCGGTCGTCCGATCCGCGGCCGAAGAGCCTGGTACTAGCTTCAATCGGGTAGTCGTTCAGCCGAGGTCAGCGCTGCCACCGTCAAAGCTCTCAGGACGCTCCGCGAGCTGACTTGGGCCGTTTTCGTGGTACCGGGTTTCACACTGTGCGAGGTGGAGTTCAGCAAGCCGAAGGTCGCGTGAGCCGTCAGGCGCGCATCGGTTTCGGTCAAGGTGGGGTCGCGTCGGCGCAACACGTCGACCCAGATCTCAACGTACTGTCGCTGTTTTCGCCGAACCTGCCGTTTGGCGGCCGGGGGCAGGCTGCCAAGGTCGCGGTCTTGAATGCGAATTAGGTCGGATTCTCCGAGTGCGAAGTCCAGGTGGAAGTCGATCAATCCCTCGAGTGCGGATTCAGCATCATCGGCTCGACGGGCCACCTCGTTCGCTCCAGTCAGTAGTCGAGTACTGATTCCGACCAGCAGCTCAGTCAGCAGCGCTTCCTTATTGGGAAAGTGACGATAGATCGCGGGTCCGCTGACGCCGGCAGCGGCACCGATGTCCTCCAGTCGGACTGCGAGATAGCCGTACTCAGCCATCAGTCGCTCAGCGGCGGTGATTAGTTGGCTGCGGCGATCGGACTTGGCCTTGCTGCGCCGCGAAGCTTGCTGGGGTACCGCCGACGGTGAACTCTGCGCGGTCATCACCCAACCTCCAGCCGACGGTGGACACCGAGAGTTAATGATGGTTAACATACCATCGGTTAGTCTGGATTAACTCAACTGAGGCGGATTCGGCGATGGCAGCGCAGGCATCACATCACGACGATCATGTTGCGCTGGTGACACAGTTGCGGAGCAAGCTGGCCAGGGCGGCACTGGGTGGCTCGGAGCGCTCTCGGGAGCGACATGTCAGCAGAGGCAAGTTGCTGCCGCGTGGCCGCGTCGACGGGTTGCTCGACCCCGGGAGCCCCTTCCTCGAGTTGGCCGCACTGGCGGCCGACGGAATGTACGACGACGAGTGCCCGGGGGCGGGAATCATCGCCGGAATCGGTCGGGTGTCGGGCCGCGAATGCATGATCGTGGCCAACGATGCGACGGTCAAGGGTGGGACGTACTACCCAATCTCGGTCAAGAAGCACTTGCGGGCGCAGGAGATCGCGGCGCAGAACCGGCTGCCGTGCCTGTATCTGGTTGACTCCGGGGGAGCGTTCCTGCCCCGCCAGGACGAGGTCTTCCCCGACCGCGAACACTTCGGACGCATCTTTTACAACCAGGCGACGATGAGCACCAAGGGAATCGCCCAGATCGCGGCGGTGCTCGGCTCATGTACCGCCGGCGGGGCTTATGTTCCGGCGATGAGCGATGAGGCCGTCATCGTACGAAACCAGGGCACGATTTTCCTCGGTGGTCCGCCGCTGGTGAAAGCCGCCACCGGCGAGGTCGTCACCGCCGAGGAACTCGGTGGTGGCGATCTGCACTCCAAAATCTCCGGGGTGACCGATCACCTCGCCCACGACGATCGCGATGCTTTGCAGATCGTGCGGCGGATAGTGGGTACCTTGGCGCCGCAGGCTGATCCGCCATGGCAGGTGGCGCCCACGGTCGACCCGATTGCCGACCAGGCGGAACTCTACGACGTCGTCCCGGTCGACTCCAGAGTGCCCTACGACGTGCACGAGGTGATCACCCGTATCGTCGATGGTGGCGAATTCAGCGAGTTCAAGGCCGACTACGGCACCACACTGGTGACCGGGTTCGCGCGGATTCACGGCCACCCCGTCGGCATCATCGCCAACAACGGCGTGTTGTTCGGCGAGTCGGCGGTCAAGGGTGCGCATTTCATCGAACTCTGCGACAAGCGGCTCACTCCACTACTTTTCCTACAGAACATCTCAGGGTTCATGGTCGGGCGGGACTACGAGGCCGACGGTATCGCCAAGCACGGCGCCAAGATGGTCACCGCGGTGGCCTGTGCGCGGGTCCCCAAACTGACGGTCGTGATTGGGGGGTCCTACGGCGCGGGTAACTACTCGATGTGCGGCCGGGCGTATTCGCCTCGCTTTCTATGGATGTGGCCCAACGCTCGGATCTCGGTGATGGGCGGTGAGCAGGCGGCTTCGGTTCTTGCCACTGTCCGTGGCGAGATGTCCGAGGAAGAAGAAGAGGCGTTCAAGGCGCCGATCCGAGCGCAATATGAGGATCAGGGCAACCCTTACTATTCAACCGCGCGCCTTTGGGATGATGGTGTCATCGACCCTGCTGATACCAGAACTGTTGTCGGGTTAGCTCTTTCGGTCGTCGGGCAAGCACCGCTCGAAGCCGTCTCCTACGGCGTATTTCGGATGTGACGGAAATGACCAAAGGTTTCGGTATGGGTTTCGATACTGTTCTAGTGGCAAACCGCGGGGAGATCGCGGTCCGGGTCATTCGTACGTTGCGATCCATAGGAATTCGGTCGGTGGCGGTATTCAGTGATGCCGACGCCGATGCGCGCCACGTTGCAGAGGCAGATGTCGCTGTCCGCATCGGGCCGCCGCCCCCCCGGCAGAGCTATCTGTCAATCGATGCGCTGCTGTCGGCGATCGACCGCACGTCGGCGCAGGCGGTGCACCCGGGCTACGGGTTCCTTTCGGAGAATGCGCAATTCGCTGTTGCTCTGAGTTCGGCGGGTGTGGTGTTCATCGGTCCCCCTGTCGCGGCGATCCGGACCATGGGCGACAAGATCTCGGCGAAGTCGGCGGTGTCGGCCTTCGGAGTACCAGTCGTGCCGGGTATTTCGCGACCTGGGCTGACCGACGACGACTTGATCGGCGGCGCCGCCGAGGTCGGGTACCCCGTACTGGTGAAACCTTCGGCAGGTGGGGGCGGCAAGGGAATGCGCGTGGTGCACGATGCGGCGGACCTCCCCGCGGCGCTGGGAAGCGCACGACGCGAGGCAGCGTCGGCATTCGGTGACGACACGCTATTCCTCGAGCGGTTCGTGCTCAACCCCCGGCACATCGAAGTGCAGGTGCTTGCTGACAATCACGGCACTGTGGTGCACCTCGGCGAACGCGAATGCAGCTTGCAGCGACGCCACCAGAAGGTAATCGAAGAGTCGCCGTCACCGCTGCTCGACGCTGCCACCCGGTCCCGCATCGGCGCTGCGGCGTGTGACACTGCGCGCAGCGTGGACTACACCGGCGCTGGAACCGTCGAGTTCATCGTCTCAGCCGACCGGCCCGACGAGTTTTTCTTCATGGAGATGAACACCCGACTGCAAGTGGAACATCCGGTCACCGAAATGGTCACCGGACTGGACCTGGTCGAACTTCAGGTGAGGATCGCGGCGGGAGAGCCGCTGCCGATCACCCAAGAGGCTGTCCGCATGAACGGCCACGCTATCGAGGCCCGCGTGTACGCCGAAGATCCAGCCCGCGGATTTCTACCGACCGGCGGCGACGTCCTCGCCCTTCGGGAGCCTTCTCGATCAGGCATCAGGGTTGACTCCGGGCTGGCCGACGGCACGGTCGTCGGCAGTGATTACGATCCGATGCTGGCCAAGGTCATCGCCCACGCCGCTGAACGGCCGGCCGCGCTGCGTGAGCTCGACGCTGCGCTGGCCGACACCGCGATCCTCGGATTGACGACCAACATCGAGTTCCTGCGATTCCTGCTAGCCGATCCCGACGTGGCGGCCGGACGCTTGGACACTGGGTTGCTCGACCGCCGTACACCGGATTTCGCGCCCGTGCCCCCCGGCGATGACGAGTTGATTGCTGCGGCGGCCTACCGATGGTTGCAGTCCTGGCCAGCGGTGCCGGCCAGTGACTGGGAGGTGCCGTCGGGCTGGCGCATCGCCGGGTGCACGCCGACAACGGTCCGGCTGCGAGCGGGGGAAAGGACAGATCACGTCGCACTGACTGGTTCGCCAACCCATGCAACCGCTACGGTCGAGGGTGGCGAAACCCACACGCTGCGTGCATCTCTGGAGGGAGACCGCTTAGCGGTCACCATAGACGGATTGCGCACCCACTACTTGTCAGCCGCGGTGGGCGATCAGGTGTGGCTGGGCCGGGCAGGTCGCACGGTGCTGATCGAGGAAGTGCGCGAAGCGCCCGTGCGGCCCGACGACGAGCACAGCGGTGACGCCGAGTTGACCAGCCCAATGCCCGGCTCGGTGGTAGCCGTCGGGGTCACCGACGGCGTCGAAGTCGAGGCCGGCACGGTAGTGGTCACCGTCGAGGCCATGAAGATGGAGCACGCGCTCGCCGCACCCGTAGACGGTGTGGTGGAACTGATCGTCAGCGCGGGCGAACAGGTGAAGGTGGGCCAGATGTTGGCCCGGATAACGGCAACCAAGGAGCCGAGGCTGTGAGTAATTTACCGACGACCGATTTTCTGTCGACGGGCACTTTGCCCGACCATTACGAGCAACTGGCCAAGACCGTGCGCGATTTCGCCCAGAGCGTGGTTGCCCCGGTGGCGGCCAAACACGACGAAGAGCACTCGTTCCCCTACGAGGTCGTCGCCGGCATGGCCGACATGGGTCTCTTCGGGTTGCCGTTCCCCGAGGAGTACGGGGGCATGGGGGGTGACTATTTCGCACTCTGCCTGGCCCTCGAGGAACTCGGTAAGGTCGACCAGAGTGTCGCGATCACGTTGGAGGCGGGGGTGTCGCTGGGCGCGACGCCCTTGTACAGGTTCGGTAATGAGGAGCAGAAGCAAGAGTGGCTGCCGCTGTTAGCCAGCGGCAAGGCCCTTGGCGCATTCGGATTGACCGAGGCCGGTGGCGGCAGCGACGCCGGGGCGACCAGAACGACCGCGCGGATGGATGGAGCAACGTGGGTCATTAATGGAAGCAAGCAATTCATCACGAACTCGGGCACCGACATCACCAAGTTGGTGACCGTCACCGCGGTCACCGACGAACACGATGGGCGCAAAGAGATCTCCTCGATCCTGGTGCCGGTTCCGACGACGGGCTTCACCGCAGAGCCGGCGTACAACAAAGTGGGTTGGAATGCATCCGACACCCACCCGCTCAGCTTCGACGACGTACGGGTGCCGCAGGAGAACCTGCTGGGCGAGCGCGGACGCGGGTACGCCAACTTCCTGCAAATCCTCGACGAGGGACGCATCGCGATCGCCGCCGTGTCGGTGGGCGCGGCGCAGGGCTGCGTGGATGAGAGCGTCAAGTACTCCAAGGAGCGGCAGGCCTTCGGTCGCGCGATCGGAACTAACCAGGCGATCGCGTTCAAGATCGCGCGGATGGAGGCCAGGGCTCACGTCGCCCGCACGGCCTACTACGACGCGGCCGCGCTGATGCTGTCCGGTCAACCTTTCAAGAAGCAGGCCGCGGTCGCCAAACTGGTTGCCAGCGAGGCGGCCATGGACAACGCCCGCGACGCCACTCAGATCTTCGGCGGCTACGGTTTCATGAACGAGTACCCGGTCGCCCGGCACTATCGCGACAGCAAGATCCTCGAAATCGGTGAGGGCACCACTGAAGTCCAGCTGATGCTGATCGCCAGAGAGCTCGGGTTGTGACTGCCAAACGGATCGTCGTCCAAAGGGGTCTGTGGTTCGAGGAATTCGAGGCCGGCGTGTGTTATCAGCACCGGCCAGGGCGCACGATCACCGAGGCC
>DAOUYK010000053.1 GCA_030666145.1 Mycolicibacterium sp.
TAGTATCCGTCATGACTGGACCACTGTCTTCAGTAATTAACCGCCCTTCGCCCACACGACACTGGAGGGGAAACTATGCGTAAATACTCACAAGTACACGTTGCTGAGGGTCACAGGTAGATCTGTAACCCGTACAGAGCCTCGGTCACGCAATACCGGTCGGTCGTAGGGCACCCCTGGGGGTGCTCCCCCAGGGGTGCAGGCAGTGCGCTGACCTGCACTGACTGGTGCATACCCTGGTGTGCAGCGCTGCTGCGCTGCAAGCAAGCGAGGTGCAAGTGCAAGCACACACTGGCACTGCGTTACTACTGAGTACTACTAGGCAGTGCTGTGCCCCCACTGCCTGCTGCCTGTGCAGCAGTGCGCTGCTGCCCTGCTGTGTGCAGTGCTGCTGTGCCCTGAGTAGCACTGACGTAGTCAGTACACGAGGTGTGCTGCTGCCTGTGCACTGCTGTACGTGGTGGGTGGCGACCCCGGGGTCGCCGCTGTGTGCAGGGTGGGGCAGGGTGCAGTGTGTAGTACCCGTGTGCTGTGCTGGCGTATGGCCCCCGGCCCTATGGGCGGGTGGCTATGGGTAGGCCCAGTCCACTGGGCTGACAGGGTCTGTCTCTGTTGTCGAGATGCAGCGAGGATTAGCACAGTGCAGGTAGTTGTTTAGCAAGGGCTTCGCGGTCAGGGACAGTGGGCTGGCAGGGGATTAGCCCAGATGATGCCAGGGCCGACATCTGGTATGCAGCGCCACGCCAGTTCGCACATAATGATCCCCTGTGGACGCAGTATCGATTCAGGACCAGCTCTTTCCAACCATGACTTGCTTCGGTTGCGGACCGGCCAACTCTCGTGGGCTCCGCCTTAAGAGCTACCTCGGAGACGGGTACGTCACGGCGAGCTTCATCCCATGGCCCGAACACGGCAACGGGTTGGGGTTCCTCAACGGGGGCATCATCGCCACTCTGCTTGACTGCCACACTGCTGCAGGCGTCCTGCAGGAGGCCTCGCTACAGGGATGGGACGCTTCACCTGGTGCCTTGGTCCCGTTTGTGACTTCTGGGATCGACGTTCGGTATCTGCGCCCCAGCCCGCTAGACAGTGCGGTCGAGCTGCGCGCCGTCGTCATCAAATCCACCGAAGCCGAAATCACCTGCGAAGCCGAGCTGCGATACGACGACAAGACCTGCGCCACAGGCCATGCGGTCTGGAAGCGCTGGCGACATCGCTGATCTTCGTGCGCCCATTTGCGTGTCCGTCGCAACGGCCGGGCTTCGAAAGCATCTGGGACGCGCCGCCATGTGCCTCGTGCGGTGGCGACACGCCAAGCAGGGTGGAAGCCTTAGCGTCGTCGCTCCCGCCGATGGCCCTATCGGCACACCGACGTGTGTTCGGCTCTCCTTGTCAAAGTTGCTCGGCGATTCTGGTCAATCTTCATTGCATCTCGACATCTGCCCTGACCAGGCAGTGCGACCCAGCGCTGGGTGAGAGACCCATGGCTCACAGATCCATGGGTCCATCGAACAGAGCTATGGATCTCCAGATCCATAGGTTGGGTGTGATTCTGGTCTCGTTGAGAGGCCGAGCCGTTAACGCCAGTAACAGCCGGGCCAGCCGCCGCGCCGCCGCTACCACTGATCCCGCCGCTGCCGCCGGTCCCGCCGACCCCATCATCCAGGTCTCTCCGCCTTGCGTTCCTGAATTCTCGTTGACAAAAATCAGTCCGTCTGGAAATGAGTTGCCTCCGAACACGGTGGGAGCTGTCCAGTCCACATTGTCGGCATCACCGAATATTCCATCCGTGTTGTTGTTGTGGTTCTGGATCTTGGTGATCGCGAAGCTCGAACCCGCAGCATCGAAGGCCGTCCCGCCGGCCTCCTTGGTTGGACGGCGCCGGCGCCCAATCCGCCGTAGCGCCGAGAGGAAGACGAGGCCACTCATCGACGAACCCCCCGTTCGAGCTGTTCACCGCCGGCGCACCATATTCGCCCGGTTCTGCGCAAAACGGTGCGACCAACTCGCGCCGCCGCGCTCCTTGCTCCGGCGGCACGGTGACCAGATGCGTGACTTTCATGGACGCGCAGCCACCAAAGCCGAACTGGCCCAGGCGAAAAAGAAGCCGTCTGGCTAGCCCGCGGCATCCAGCGTGTCTCTGGCGGTGAGTGTGCTTCCTCGGCGAGATCTCGCGCTTGGGCCTACCCTCTGCGCACGCTTGAGACCGTCAGTGCACACTCGACAGGTTCGCTGTGGCGGCGCGGCGGGGATGGCGGTCGAGCCATCGGTTGGTGACGAGCTTGACACGGTCCTCGATAAGGAACCAGAACAGCGCGTAGGCCCACACCCCCAATGCCCAGACCCAGCTCAGCGGCGTCATCAGAATACCGAACACCGCGATCATGGTCGCGATCAGCTGGGTCCCGATGACCGCGGTCAGCAGAATCGGGGCCGAGCCGCTTTAGTCGCTCTTGCGCCTCGGCCGAGGTCAGTCCCTGCGGCGAGCTGTCAAGCTCGGTTAATGCCTGCGCAAGTGGGACCTTCTGCAACTGTTCGCTGGCTTGCACCCCCACGATTCCGCCATCACGGTGACTCGTTCGCGATCCAATCCCTGGCCGCCTGGACCTGCCCGGCGGGGAAATGCTTGATCTCTGCGGACACGAAGTGCGAAGTGAGATGCTCTGCGATATCTCCCAGCGCTGAATCTGTTACAAGGGCGGCCTTCTTGACGTGTTTCTGATGATCTCGAATGAAGCGGAAGTGGGTGACCATCGCCCCGAAGTTCTGCCATCCCGGGAAGGCGGGGGCATCGATGATGAGGCCGGAAAGATAACCGCTGGACTCGATCTGCGGATCGACCTCTTCGGCGAGTCGGACGAAGTCCGCTTGTTCGAGGGGCGATTCCGGTCTTACCAGCAAAATGTTGCGCGGGGCGTCTAACTCAGAGTCGATCATGTGCGAAGCCTGCGCCCTGCATACCCGCGTCGGATAGGGAACAAGGTCACCGAGTGACCCCGCCGAGGGGTTCGAACAGCTCGTGGAGGTTCTCATCCTCCTCGACGGGCTCAAGGCCGACCGCCGCCACACGCTGTTGCTGACGCAGGTGCTCGTCCCCGATCGAATCGAGGTGGTGATGGAACCCCTTCCCATCGCACCGTGAGACAGAATCGACAGCACTATTCATTTTCGCCGCTGTTCATCGCTGCTCGGTGAGACAATGGGTTACGCCGGTCTGGTGATCAGCGTTTCAACTTCGTCTTCTGTGTTGACGTCTGGGGTTTGCGCTGTTCACGCTGGTGTGCATGGCAGCCCATTCCGATTGGACCGAACTTTTTGACGCGGAGTTCTTAGATGATCCGTACCCGCTCTACGACTCTTTGCATGCAGTCGGTCCGGTCCAACAGGTCGGCGACTCAGCGTTCTTCTTGGTGTCTGGTTGGGACACGGTTGCCGAAGCCGTGAACCGCACGGCGGACTTCTCATCCAACCTGACCGCGACCATGGTGTACAACGCGGACGGCACGGTCACGCCATTCGAGATGGATGGTCTCGGTGGACCGACTCATGTGCTGGCGACCGCGGACGACCCCATCCACGCGGAACATCGCAAGATGGTTCTGCCCCGAACTGCCGCCAAGCGGCTGCACGGTCTTGAGCCGTTCATCACCTCGTCCTGCGCCCGGCTGTGGGCCGATGGCTTCCTCGACGGCCGCATCGACTGGATAGCAGCAGTAGCCGACCGGCTACCCATGACCGTGGTTGCCCATCTCATTGGCCTGCCCCACGATGATGTCGATCAGCTCGTCGCTTGGGGCTATGCGAGCACTCAGATGCTCAACGGCGTGGCTAATGCCGAGGAGTTGACTGCCGCGAGCACCGCCGCACTTGAACTCGGCAGTTATCTCAGCCAACACTTCGAGTGCTCGGCTGGTGCACCACCGGATAACCTGCTCGGTGATCTGGCGATCAGCTGCGCCTCCGGTGAGTTAGACAAGCTCGTCGCGATGATGCTGTTTGTCCAGTTGGTCGGCGCCGGTGGCGAATCAACGGCAGGCCTACTCGGCAACGCGGCATGGATTCTGGCGACACATCCCGAAATCCAACAGCACGTACGGACAAACCCCGACCTGTTGGAGCCCTTCATTGAGGAAACTCTGCGGTATGAATCACCGTTTCGGGGGCATTTCCGTCACGTCATCAACGACACGGTGCTGGCCGGTGTCGAGCTGCCCGCCGGTTCGCATCTGATGCTGTTGTGGGGAGCCGCCAACCGGGATTCGGCCCAGTTTGAGGCGCCAGGCGAATTTCGGCTGGATCGACCGCGAATGAAGAATCACATGTCATTTGGCAAGGGCGCACATTTCTGCCTGGGCGCCGCACTGGCGCGTATGGAGGCTCGTATCATCTTGCAGATGTTGCTCGACAAGACCACCCGAATTGAACTCTTCGATGCCCCACGATGGGTGCCGAGCATTTCCGCGCGACGTCTTGAACATCTGCAGCTCACGCTCGACCTGGCTCCGCCAAGCTCCTCGGATCGGTGAAACACCTAAGGGCGTGTGCATGTTCGCTGCCAGGCCATGGTGCGATTGATTTCGGGACATCGTGATTTCGGGGCATCGCAGCGACCCAGACCACGGTAGCACCACGGTGCGCGCCGCCCTCGACGCCGGCACTTGTTGCGTTCTACCGTGATGCTGGAGGGTTGAGGAGTGTCACACGCCGACTGGCTGGTCGGTGGAGACCGCCACACGGTAGGTGCCGAGCGCATCTACGAGGCAGCCGCCGAGCTCATCAGCCGCGACGGCCTCGACGCATTCAACATCGACGCGTTAGCCGCAAGATTGCACTGTTCACGAGCCACGATCTACCGCCACGCTGGCGGAAAGGCAGTGATCCGAGACGTCGTCATAGCCGGCGCAGCGCACCGCATCGTCGACACCGTGCGGGAAGTGGTCGACGGCTTGACCGGCCCCGACCGTGTCCTTACCGCGATCTCAACGGCGCTCGCCCAAATCCGTTCCGAACCGCTAAGCCGACTCGTGATCGGGACCGGTCATGTCGCCAGCGCGACCACCCAACTCACCGACTCACCAGTGCTGGCAAGTCTGGCCAGGGACCTCGCCGGGCTCACCGACGAAGAGCACACAGCGGCAGAGTGGATCGTTCGCGTCGTTCTGTCGCTATTGTTCTGGCCTGGTAACGACGCCCAAGCAGAACAACAAATGCTCCAAGAATTCGTCGCACCCGCGTTCACACCGCCTGCGAGGCAGCCCAGAGGCTGAGCCTCGGCCAACTAGCAGCATCAACCCTGGACAACCACTGGCGGATGCCTGCGGGATTTCGCCTTTAGGTTGGCGGGCGGCAACAAGGTTACCCAGACCTTCGACAAGGATGTTCGTGCTTCCTACCAGCAACGCGTCGCCGGCACGAAGGAGGGAGGTGACCCGAGATGACCCAAGCCAGTCTCGCGTCGGTTTCCGGGGTCGCGGAGACACTACTCACCGAGGCAGTGCTCGCGAGCCTGCCGACCAACGGTGCCGGCGCGCCATGGACGTGCAGATGCCAGGCGATCGTATGGTCCGACCCTGGCACGCGGGCAGCCAACACGGCTCTTCCACCCGCGATCGGCCACGGCGCGAAAGTGCTCGGCGTCATCGGCGGCATGGTCCGCTACCTCGACACTCCCGTTGGCGAATACGACGAGGTGCTGGGCGCAGTCGCGTTCCGCCGGGGCCATTCGGTGCGCGGCAACGTGGTTTTCATGGCTGTCGATTCACCGGTCAGCCTAGTCGGTGGCCGCACCAACTGGGGCATGCCCAACACCCTCGCGAGATTCGCGGGCAACTTCGACGGCAGGCAAGCAGGCGGCCCCCGGATGCGTGCGGCGGGAACCGTCGGCCCGTCGTGGTCAGTGTCCGCCACCGCGCGTGCGCTCGGCCCCACGGTGCCGATGGTCTTGTCGTTCACGGCCCTGCAGCAGTTTGCCGACGGTCAGGTGCGCGCATCCAGGCTGAAGGCCAAAGGCCGCGCCAGGCCGGCGCTGGTGACCATCCACGTCGAGTCGGAAGGCGCTCTGCCCGACTGGCTACGCGGCAGTCGCCGGCTCGGCGCGATCGTCGAGTCGATGACCTTCACCCTCGCCGAATCGGTCACGGGGTCCGCGGCGTCGGCCGCAGCACACGAGTGAACACCACATTGGCCTGCCGCATCGCCATCCTGCAGGGCCACCACATCGTCCGTTTGAGGAGGCAGAGCGCGCGGATATCGTTCGACGGGTAGATGAGGAAGCGATTCTTCTGCACGCCGGACAGCATCTTGTCGGCGACTTTTTCCGGCCTGACCTTTTCCCATCAGGGCGAGGACGTTCTCGTGCCACCCCGGCCCACTCAGCACCGTTTGGGACACTACTCGCCCACTGACGCTGACCGATGCATGTGCCGACCGCGGCGCACTGCTTCGCCACTCCCCTAGGATTTCCTGAAAACGCCAGCTATCGGCGGAAAACCAGTCACGATACGACTGCTCGACGGGGATAAGCAAAAACGGCTGCAGATCGAGTGAGGATTGGGGCCGCCCCAGAAGAATATGGTTAGGTCGTCGCAATGAAGTCACGCACCAGGTCGGCGAAGCGGTCCGGTTCATCGAGGTGCGGGAAATGGCCGGCTCCGTCGAACAACTCGATGCGACACCACGGGATCGACCCCTGTGCATTGATCGCGTGCCACGCCGGGATCATCCGGTCCCGGGAGCCCCAGACGATGAGCGTCGGAATCGGCAGGGTGTCGGGCAAGTAGTCGTGGGCGCTAACAGTCTGGCCCCCGGGGTCGATGACGGCGCGGGTCGTGGCAAGGAAGGCGCGCCGGGTCGCCGCATCGCCGAGCGAGGTGAAGCCCCGCCAGATCGCGGTGATGTCCGAACCGGGTCTCCAGCCCACCCTGGCCAGGGCCCGCCCGACGCCCTCGGCCCGCGAAAGCATCCACCGCGATGCGAGGACGGGCAGGACCCATCCGGCCCCGGGCAGCGTCGCAGATCGCAGGATCGGGTTGACCTCCCGGCCCAGCCCGCCGCTCCCGACAAGCACGATCCGATCGACGCGCTCCGGGAACAGGTAGTAGAACACCATCGCGATCCCCCCGCCGAGGGAGTGTCCGACGAGGTTTACCCGGTCGATGCCGAGGCTGTTCAGCAGGTCGCGCATCGTTGCTGCCTGGGCGCCGAGTGAATAGTCTCCCACCGGCTTGTCTGACTCACCGTGCCCGAAGAGGTCCGGCACGATCACCCGGTGGCAGTCATCCATCCTGTCGATGAGGTGGGTCCACTGCTGTTGCGAACCGAGGATCCCGTGGATGAACAGCACCACCGGGCCCGTGCCGCTGTCAAGGTAGGAGAGCTCATGGCCTCGGAGAGTCACGGTCCGGCTTGTCAGCGGTTCCATGACATCTCCCCAGCGGTTGTCACAGTCCACCTGCACAACCGTTTCCAGTTGGACGAGCCCGCAGCGAACACGCGTCCTCCCCGAGACCGAAGCCTCGGCCCGCATCTCTCACCGGCTTCCGCCACGGGTTCTGCGGTGGCGGCCATCAGCCCATACTCCAAGAGTTTGATGCGCCGCCGCGCCGACCGCAGCTCCCTGGACTCGCTGGTGCTGTTTCCCGGTATCGCGCCGTCGTCAATATCGGATTGGCGAACCCACTTCGACAGCGTCATCGGGTGCACCCCGAAATCGGTGGCGACCTGCTCGATCGTCACCCCGTCATCGCGGTTACGGGCTACCCGGACAACATCGTCACGGAACTCTTTCGGATACGGCTTGGGCACAGTGACATCCTTCCAGCCCACCCACCACGGGCAAGCCCTATTGGGTGTCTCCTATCCGTGCAGCAGACACCCAATACGGCAAGGTGTGTTGCTCGGAGTGCTGGCCCGACGTCCGGCTCACCAACGGCCCAAGTGGCGGACTATGGGGCGGCAAGACTTCTCACATCCGACTAGGGAGATGCCGCTACCCGGCAACGTCAACCCAATCGACCGGTTTCAGCGGGCCGCCTACTATTCGGCGCTGCTGGCCCAAGCCAAGATCGGAGCGCGAAGCCTTCGCGGGAGTCCTAGCGATCATGCGCGACGTCGCGGTGCCGTTCGGCGCGCCCTACGGAGACTTCGGTATCTGCGACACCGAGTACCGCACAGTGACTGACCTGACGAATCGGATCTACTTCTTCGCGCTGACCACCAGCCCGAATGTCATTTGGGTGCAAATGAACGCATTGAACCTCGCCACGGGATCACCGCCGCTGGTCATCGACCCGCGCGACGATTCGCTCGTCGGCGATGTCACGGATCGTTTCACGCCCCGCGAGATGGCGTTCTAGTCGCCGATCCACCAACTCGCCGAGTTCGGCCTCAGCGACAAACACGACCTGATGCCCAACCGCCGCCCCAGTCGTATCCAACCTGAGCGCCGTGGCTAGAGAAGTCCCATTCATGCCTTGCAGAACAGGCACTTTCGCTTATGCACACACTCCACGCACACACGTTTCATGCAAAATCGAGGCTAGTGCCTATACGGCACTTGAAGCAGCGAGCGACATACCCGGGCCACACTGGCCACCTCTCGCCGGTTCCAGCCGTACCAGGTGAACGTTGCGGTCGGGCAGCGATCTTAGAGACCCGCTCACGGCATCTCCCAGGGCCCAGGTTGAGCGCGGTGGGCAGGCCACCGGATAGCGTTTGCGGAATGGCTCACCTAAGCGACGACGAGTGCCAGGAGCTCAACGAGTGCGCCGTGAACCCGCTCCGTCGCGGCGAGGTCGCTCAGATGAGCCGAGATGTCGAGGCGGGCGAGTACACCAACGACGGACCCGTCATCCTGGGGCCAGGGCTGCCGCCCGAGGACGGTTCCTGCGGACAGTTCGCTGTGCAGTTTCATCTCACCACTACAACGGTGGCCGGGCTCAAACGCATCGCCGATGCGCGCGGGTTGAGCGTGCCAGAATTGTGCCGACAGGTCGTCGGTGTTTTCGTTACACAGCAGGAAGGCGATCTGGGCGCGCTGCTCGCCGCTGAGGCCGAGGTCGCCGACTATCGGCCCAGCCTGCGCAGATCGTAGTCGCGATACTGATGTGGGGCACGCCCCGCGGCCTTAGCCTCGGCGGCGTCAATCCGAACCGCCTCGGCCGAAGTCGGTGCCCGCCGCCCAGTCGACATAGCTGGTGTGATTGATGGCGACCACGGCGCCGCTGCGCCCCGGCTCGACGGTGCGAGGAGTTTCCTCCTGTGGACCCGTCCCGGCCTCGGAGGTGAGCTGACTCACTCGCTGATCACACAGGTCGACTGCGGCACAGCAGCGTGCAATTGGCCTGTCTGGCGTGCACAATCGATCTTGGAGGGCAACTGCTTCAGACTGCGCCAGTGCCCAGCCCGGGGTCGGACCCACCTGCTCTAAGAGGCACCCTCGCGGCTACCCGAACAAGACGCCAATCGCAGCCAGGAAACCATTTCGCGACCACGCAAAAACGGCATTCAATCAGTCAGCCAGAGCCGGTCTCAGATGTGCTGCAGCGATACTCAGGAGGAGAGATGAAGTCCTATCAGACAGTGGTGGTGGGGACCGACGGCTCGGAGACGTCGCTGCGTGCGGTCAACCACGCCGCAGAAATTGCCGCCGAGTCGGACGCAAAGTTGATCATTGCAACCGGATACCGTCCGGATCCAGACGCCCTTCGCGCTGTCGATATCCTCAAAGACGAGGGCTACAAAGTGCGCGGCAACGCGCCGATCTACGAGATTCTGCGCGAGGCCAACCAGCGAGCCAAAGCGGCTGGGGTGAAGAACGTCGAGGAGCGGCCGATTCGCAAGAATCCCGCGACAGCACTGGTGAACCTCGCCGAGGAGGTCGACGCCGACCTGCTGGTCGTCGGCAATGTGGGACTCAATAGGGCCCTGGGGCGATGGCTGTCACTGCCGGGCAACGTGTCCCGTAGGGCCAAAACCGACGTACTGGTCGTGAACACAACCGGCCAACACGGCGAGCTTTCTGAGATGTCCCACCCCGGTCTATAGCGGTAGACGGTTTCTAGGCGGTCGGGTGATGGCGATATACCGAACCCCTATGAGAGCTACCGCGGCAGCGGCGCACCCCGCGAGATCCGAGTCTTCCGCCTTGCGCCCCTAGCCGCCTGAGCTCATTCGTCGAGGGCATCGAAGTCGTCGTGGTCCTCGATGCGTTTCGAGGGCACAGTCGGCCGCGTCGAGCGCCGCGACCGCCGCTGCGGAATGCGGTCTGTGATGTCACTCAACGAAGTGACCACCCTGTTGACCGCATCGACAGCATCCCGCAGGGTGTCGGCGGTAGGCGTCAACGTCTCCACCGCGGGCGCCAGCCGACTCAGGATTTCGGCGGTCTCGGTGAGTTGTTCGAGTGGGCCATTCTTCGCCGTCAGCTTGTCGATCAGGCCGTCCTCGGCAAACATCCGCTCGACCACGCCGTCTTCGGCAAACATCCGCTCGACCGGCCCGTCCTCGCCCAGCAGCCGATCTGCGAGCCCACCGGGCGCCAGGGCCCGCTCTAGCCCGCTATCTTCAACGGATACCCGACCGAGTAAACCGCCCGGCGCGGTCAACAGGTCGACAACCCCACCCGGACGCGTCAGCTGGTCCGCGGGCCCGCCGCGGGCCAGAGCGCGCCCCAGCGCCCTGTCGTGTTCGGTTAACTCGTCAACCCGTTTGGCGCCTACGATTGCGCCGCGCAACGGCAGTGAGTCTGTGATCGGGTCCACTGTCTGCCCGCCCTCCTCGACCACGGCTTGCTTGACAAGCCCGAGTGCGATGGCCGCAACGTCAAGTCCGGCGTCGGCCGCCGCGAGGCCGACCCGCACAGGGGCTGTCGCTACGCCCGCGATGATTTTGCCCAGGTTCATGCGTTCAGTGTGACGGACCGCAGCGGAGGTGGTCGATCAACGCGGCGGCTTGTCGGTGCTTAGTGCTTACACCGCGCACCACAGCCGCAACGTGCAACATTTTATGTTGGTTGTTGCACGACTGCTACCGTGGCGCCATGGCCGCCACACTGTTCGAGCTCGACATGGAGGGCATCGACTTCGCGTTCGATGATCAGCCCGATCTTCACCACGTACTGGCACGCCTTCGCAGGCGACGGCCCTACGCGGTCGTGCCCTTCGTCGGCACTCGCGGTGTCCTTCTGCTGACCGACGAGCTGGTGCGGGCGGCCTTTCGTGACGAGACGACGTTTCCCGCCGCGCCGGTGTACGCCATGACCACCGGACCGGTGTTCGGCAAGACCATCCTGAGCATGTCGGGTGCCGAACATCGCGCCAACCGCAGTGTCGTCTCGGCGCCGCTGCGCCGCGCTGTCGTTCAGGGATATGTCGAACCGGTAATCGAACCCGTCGTCGACGCACTGATCCACCGATTCGCCCACCGCGGCCACGCCGATTTGGTCGCTGAATTCACCCAGCGGTATTCGCTGCTGATCATCAGCCGATTGTTGGGGTTTCCCGTCGACGACGAGGCGAAGATTCACCATTGGGCCCAGGCGATGATTCAGTACGCATTCGCCCCAGAGCCGGCCATCAGCAGCGCGGCCGCGTTCACCGAGTATGTCCGGCCGATACTCGCGGCGCGACGTCGTCAGCCCGGTGACGACCTGATCTCTCGACTGGTCGCCGAGGTCACCGATGACGGCGAAAACCTCACCGACGAACAGATTCTGACGTTCCTGCGGATGCTGTTCCCGCTAGGTGCCGACACCACCACACTGGCGCTGGGCAACATCTTGTCTGCGTTGCTCAACCATCCCGACCAGTTGGAGTTGGTGCAGTCGGATCCGGATCGCCATCTGCAGGCGGCGATCTGGGAGGGGATGCGGTGGGAGCCTGCGGTGGGGATGCTGCCCCGGTATTGCCCCGAAGCGACGACTTGGCAAGGCATATCGATTCCCGCGGAAACACCGATGATCTTTGCCATCAACGCCGCTCACCGTGATCCCGCGGTCTATGCGCGGCCCGACGACTTCGACGTCACCCGCAATGCGATGCCCACGCTGCCCTTCGGGCAGGGCCCGCACAGCTGCATCGGCAACTGGCTGGCCAACACTGAGATGCTCACCGCGCTTCGCGCCCTGATCGACCGGCTACCCGGCCTGGCACTCGACCCCGAGCACGCCGAAACATCAAAGATCACAAGTCAAGTCGGCACGACGCTGCGCGGACCCGACGCGCTGAAGGTGACGTTTGGGTGACGTCCAAGGCCCTCAGAATCTCCGACAGATCCCCGCGACAGGCGACGTGGGGTGACCGGCCGCCCGCCGACGACGACGAGGCGCGCCGGCGCCTGCTGGACGCCGCCGAAGCCTGCTACGAACGGGTCGGTGTCGCCCGCACCACCGTCGACGACATCGCCAAGCAGGCCGCGGTGCACCGCACCACGGTGTACCGGTACTTCGGATCGCGCGACGACGTACTGGCTTTCGTGCTGCTGCGGGAGACAGCAGAGGTGATCACCGGTGCCGAGCAGGCCCTAGCCAACGATGGACCGTTCAGTGAGCGTCTGCTCGACGCGCTTGACGGCGCGATCGGTGCCGTACAGCACTCCCGCTGGCTCACCCAGCTGTTCGATCCTGAGAGCCTGACCATGACCGTCTCGGTCGCCGCATCCGGCGTGTTCCGTGAACGGATCCGCGCCGCACTGCGCCCACACGTGGAGGCGGCCAAGGCAGACGGCACGCTGCGCCAAGACCTAGACCCCGACACCACCGCTGACTGGCTGGTGCGGGTGGCGCAGATGCTGCTGATCGAGAACCTGTCAGAACCGCCCGGAAACACGAGACTCGAGCGTCGCGCCCTGCTGCGCGACTACGTCGTCACCGGCATCCTCAACCCAACCAACCAAGAATGATCGACTTCAGACGCGGATGATCTTCTGTTCAGGGGTGTTGGTGTCCACGGCCGGATCGTACAGAGGGAACCCCGGCCATCCCCGGCGAGGAGTTTCATCCAGCACTACCGTCGATCTGGTGACGGTGTCAGGATCGCGCTTCGCCCGGGTCTGCGCAGTCAGCACCGCCGTGCTCACCCTCGCTGCAATCCCTTCGTGCGGACCCGCAACCCAACCACCGCTGGACACCACCACAACCACCACAGCGGTGACAACCACCCCAGCAACAACCCTGCCGGTCGTGGCTCCTGCGGAAGAATTCGCACCTGTCTCCCAACTGGTGAACGATGCGATTGCGGCACATCGGCTGCCCGGTGCGGTGGTTCAGATCGGGCACGCCGGCAAGATCGTCTTTCGCCAGGCGTTCGGTTCACGCAAGCTCCCCGGCGAACCGGGACTGCACGGGCCGCCCGCGCCCGCGGAACCAATGACCGAGGACACGATCTTCGATCTGGCGTCGTTGACGAAGAGCCTCGCGACAGCACCTGCCGTTCTGCAGCTCTACGAACAAGGCCGAATCCAGATCGACGATCCCCTACAGACGTACCTGCCCGATTTCAACCCGGCGAACGACCCGCGACGTGCTCAGGTGACGCTGCGCATGTTGCTCACGCACACGTCGGGCATAGCGGGAGATCTGAGCCTGGACGGCCCCTGGGGGCTGGACAGCGCCGACAAGGCCGAAGGCATTCGCCGTGCGCTCGCCGCGTGGGTCGTGTTCGATCCAGGAACACTGTTTCACTACTCCGACATCAACTTCATCCTCCTCGGCGCGCTGCTCGAGAAGATCATCGGCGAGCCCGTGGACATCTACGTTCAGGACAACGTATTCGCACCCCTCGGCCTGGACGACAGCCACTATCTTCCCCCGGCCAAAGCCTGTGGGCCGCACCAGATCACGGGAACTGCGATCTCAGTCGATCCGAACGCGCCCGCGGTGGATCGGTGTCCGTCAGGTACGTGGAGCACCGACCTCTTGGCACGGATCGCACCGACGGCACGCAACGAAGACAGCCTGGACGACCCTGCCAAGAACCCCGACTTCTACCACCTGCTTCGCGGTACCGTGCATGACCCAACGGCACGTCGCATGGGTGGAGTGACCGGCAGTGCCGGGGTGTTCTCGACGGTGCACGACGTTGGACGGTACGCGCAAGCACTACTCGATCGCCGCACCGGCCGCCCGAGCACCTTTCCACTGACGCAATCGACCCTGAAATTGATGACGACTCCGCAGCAGCCCGGACACACCGCTCAACAACTCGAAGCAGCGAACAGCGCCGCCCGGGAAGCCATCGAAAAGACGCCCAACACGACTGACCCCTTGCTTGCTCCGAACTATCCGGCAATAAGAGGACAGGATTTACGCGGCCTCGGCTGGGATATCGATACGGCCCACTCCAGGCCGCGCGGCATGATCTTTCCCATCGGCAGCTTCGGCCACACTGGCTTCACCGGAACAACGCTCTGGGTAGACCCGGGGTCGAACACCTACGTGATCGTCCTCGCGAACGTGATCCATCAGCGCGGCGGTCCACCCATCGCGATGCTCAGCGGCGACGTCGCCACGACGACAGCCCGAACCCTACGTCTTTACGGTAATTAGCTTTTGGCGTCCACCGGCGAGGCATACAAGTAGCGCACCTCGACGACATCGCCTCCCGAAGGAACCTCCTGATTCGCCGGGACGGTCACGTTGCCGACGGGCTGCCAGTCGTCGCCGTCGAGCAGGCTCACACCCACGCTGCGCTGACCGTTGATCGTCGTCACCCGCGCACTCACAGTGGCCAGTGTGAGAGCGCGGTAGCGGTAGCTGCATACCGGGTGGCGTAGGTCGGTGCCGTCGAGACTGATCAGATCGAACGCATGGAACTGGTCGGCGACGACTTCACCATCCATGATGTAGTCGCCACGCGATGTGGTGCTACACCGCCGCGTTCACGGAGCGAGCCACTCGATCACCGGTTGCGCTGAGCGGCCGTTGACCTGCACCAACAACCCGCCCGTGCCGGTGATGTCAACCAGCCCGGTGTCCCAGCGATCCACCCACCGCCGCCCGCCGGTGTTGGGGCAGGTTTCCCATTTGGCTTTCCCGCGGCGGGTTTCGTCGATGCCGAGCACAACGACGTCGTCGGGTCCGGTAGCTAGCACCGGGTCCGCGGTCGCTTTCACCGCGGCGTGGCAGATGTTCCAGGTGGTGCCGTACCCCGCGGCGACCGACTTGACGGAGCGGTCGTCGGCGAGGACCGCCAACGCCATCTCCGCCTTCGCCCACGCTGTCACCCGCGCCCTGGGCGGGACGCCCGGTACCGATTCGGTGAAGCGTTTCCTTTCGCAGCACATATTGGTGCACAACCATTTTCCGCTTTCGCCACACGATCCGCGGCCGGTCCGGACCGATCTTGATATCGCGGGGCCGGGTGCTCACCCACCCCTTGGACCGCGATGACCGTCCCCGACATTGCGGACACACACCCACCCAGCCCGGGCCGGTCAGAACATGGACCGTACGGATCCGGTCGTCATCGACGTGTACAGATTCCACAACGACACCGTCGAGTCCGAGCAGCAGGGAACCACTATCGTTGGACATGCTCGCGCCTTTGCTTCTGGATGCGTAAAGAACACCCAGTTCACAAGGGCGCGAGCCCCAAATCAGTCACCGACACGATCCCAATCGGTCACAC
>DAOUYK010000330.1 GCA_030666145.1 Mycolicibacterium sp.
GACCGGCAACAAATGGCGCCGCTACGACCAACTACCCACGCCACCGCTGGGTTTGGTGTTCGTCGGCGACTCGATCTGCGGCTTCAATCCGTTCTATGCGCAGGGAATCAGTGCAGCCTCAGCATCGGCTGTACTCCTCAAATCAGCCCTCTCGCGGGCCAGCGCAACCAACCAGGCACTGGATGAGGCCTTCATCCGTGGCTTCCAGCAGGTACAAGCCAAGGAACTGCAAGTCCCCTGGAACCTCGCCATGGCGCGAGACCGGGGCTATGAGTGCGCCACTGGCACCGAAGCGCTGCCGAAGTGGCAACAGAAGATAGTTGCCGCGATCACCTGGCCTGCCTTCAACGCCATCACCGGCGCAGCAAGAGAGGACGAAGTCGTCGACGATCACTTCGCACAGGTATTCAACCTCGACGAGTCTCTAGCAGACATGCTCAAGAATCCGCGGGTGCTTTTCGGTCTTCTCCGGTACCAGGTCAAGAGGGTTCTGGGCCGGTCCACGGTGCCGTACGGATTCGATCCGCTCCTCGACCCGCCCGGGACGGACTACACGCCGGCCACTGCAACTGTGCTGCTACCGGCATGAGTGTCACCTGCGATCCCGCCGCCGAAGCTGTCACCGGTTTCCTGGGCTTCAATTGCCACGAGGTCAACCCGGTCGTCTCTTTGAACAATCCCGCGGACCTCTACAGCGCGACGATGCCCATCTTGGAGCTGCTGATCATCGCCGGAGCCATTTTCGCGCTGGTGCACGCGATACGGCGACTGCGACGCGAGTCTGACCCGACCAACCTGGCTTTGTGGTTCGGTTCTTTGGTCTACCTCGCCGTCACCGAGCCGCCCTTGTATTTCCCCGAGTGGTTCGGCCTGGACAAGATCTATGGATTCATCTTCGCGCACAATGAGTTCACCGTGCAGTTCATGTACGACCGGCTGCCGCTCTACATCGTGGCGTTCTATCCGGCGATAACCGCACTGGCCTACGAGATAGTTCGCGTCATCGGTGTCTTTCGCCGTCGTGGTCCGCTCATCGGAGCTGTCTGCGTGGCTTTCGTTTGTCAGGTCTTCTACGAGATCTTCGACCAGCTCGGCCCGCAACTGAAGTGGTGGGCATGGAACGCCGATAACTACCAGGTCAACCACCCCATGTTGGCGTCGGTGCCGATGACCAGCATGCTACTGTTCGCCTCCGTCTCGTTCGGCTTCCTGACCTATCTGGTGGTCCGCTGGGTCGGGGTTGACGGAAGAGAGGGCCCCCCACGATCCGGACTGGCGGTTACCGGGCGGACGATCGCGGCCGGAGTGCTGACGCCGATGGGGATGGTTGTCGCGGCAATCCCGTTCACCTTGTTCGGCGGAGATTCCCCCAACACCACGGCGCAAGCCCGGATTCTGGGCCTTGAGTTGGGCCTGGTGTGGCTAGCGGGCGCATGGTTCCTCGCCCGCGAGGCACGCTCGGCGCCGATGGACGAGCCGGTACCCCTGAACCGCTTCGTCGTGATCTTTCCGGCGGCCTACCTGGTGACCTTTGCCGCGCTCTGGCTGGCGTCACTGCCAGAATTCTTCGTCGCGGATAACGGCCTCACCAGTGCGGGAACCCCTATCGGCAGCCGGCTCTACGTCCTGGCCTGCTTCATCGCCGCTTCCGCGGTCCTGGCGCTGCTCTACAAAGGTCGGCGTTCTGAGCTGGTCCAGGTCTGAGCCATGGGCTACCACGGCTGGAATGGAGATCCGCCCAGGACCGAGGAACTGGCCCGCGAACGCATCATCGCAGCAGCCAACCGCTGTATCGGGCGGATGGGAGTGCCCAAGACGACGCTGTCCAACGTCGCCGAAGAGGTTGGGGTGACCCGACAAACTGTTTACCGCTACTTCCCCAGCCTGGCCGAACTGCTTTCTGCAGTTGCCGAGACCGGGACAGCAGACTTCATCGAACGGATGCGGGCCCACCTGGCGTCGGCGGAGACGCCCATCGATGCGGTGATCGAGTCGTTCGTGTTCACCATGCACGAGATTCCCCGCGAGCCCCGGATCGGGCTACTGCTGGAAGCCGACGAACAGGACCTCTTCGGTCGTGGCGTCACCTCATCCACAGCGTTCGACCTCGGAGCGCGCGTACTGCGCAGCGTTCCTGTCGACTGGCAGGCCATCCATATCGACAGCGCGGACTTCGAAGGCCTGGCCGAGATCATGATGCGGCTGATGGTGTCGTTCTTGCAGCACCCCCCGGCGACGCCCCGGTCTCCCGACGAGTTGCGCGCCTTCATTCGACGCTGGCTCGGGCCCGCCCTCATCGCTCCGCCCGCCTGAGGGGGACTCCGGGATCGGCGAGCCCACCATCAACCTGTGAGCTAGCGGCGCTGAACCGCCAGCGCCGCGACCGCTCCAGCCTCATTGACAGTCAGGTGGACGAGCATCGGCGCCGCCAGACTGCCCGACTTGGCGTAGAGCCATCCAAAGATCCACCCCGCAACGCCGGTGACCAGCACCGTGCCGGTCACAGACTCACCGGTTGCGCGGGCGTCTGGCACGTGTGACACCCCAACTGCCGTCGCGGCGAACAGTCGCCCACCGAATGCACCGAACGCCCGCTCAGCGACAGTGCCCAACGCTGCGCGGTAGGCCACCTCCTCAATCCACACGGTGCCTACCGGGATACCCAGCAGCAGCCAGCG
>DAOUYK010000188.1 GCA_030666145.1 Mycolicibacterium sp.
ATCTCCGAACGTGATTCTCGAGGTGGACAGACCGCCCATGACGGGGTCGTTGACCGTTGTCCAGGTGGCCACTTCGCTGGCATCGTCGAGATCGACGAGAACGACGTCGGGCCCTTCAGGTCCAACTGCCTGGGGGGACGAGCGAGGAGTCCCCGGCGCGTTCGTCGTCTCGTCTGCGTTGGCGGTTCGCCCGGTGCTTACGCAAGACGCGAGCAGAAACGTCAAGCAGGCGAACAAGATACCGAATCGCCCACCCCAAAACCGATGGCCGCTCAACGTGCGAGGCCGAAAACTTCCCATCAGATCAATGTAGCAACTTCCGATCAGATCAATGTAGATGGTGCGCCGGGCGAACGAGTTGGCCGCTGAGGGCAAGACCGGGCATTGCGATTTTGGACAATGGTAGTTCTCGACTCTACCGACTCAGCCTGGTCCGACTCAGCCTGGTCGGATTAGGAATGGTTGCGATTCGGGTGGTCGATGAATCAGTTCCTGAATCAGTCATTGCCAGTCACCCCGGGCGGGGCGGCCGGAGCCGTCGCCGGTTTGGGTCCGTCCCCGGATAGGCTGTGAGAAAGGATCTCCTCGCGCAAAGCCTCGATGTGGGCAACGGTCGTTGCTTGGTGAGCAATGTCCTCCGCGGCTACCCGTTCGATGATCCACGACGCCAGTGTCGCGGTCGCCACACCGAGCAGGCTGATTCCGCCGACCATCAGCGCCGCGGCGACCAGCCGCCCTTGAACGGTGACCGGATAAAGGTCGCCGTAGCCGACCGTGGTGACGGTGGTGTTCGCCCATCACACCGCGTTGCCGAAGCTCGTGATCGTGGCGCCGGGCGCGTCGCGTTCCACATCGAGTGCGGCCAGCGAAGCGGCATAGATGCTCGCCACCGCGCCGGGCACCGTGTAGAAGACCACTCGGCCTCGCATGGTGTGGCCGACCGCACGCTGCAGCACTTTGACCACTACCGCGAGGCTGATCAACCGTAGGGGACGGAGGAAAGGCAGCGCCACGATCGCCAGGTCGAGTAGGTGCCGGAAGAACCATCTCCCCCTGTTCTCCGCCAGGTAGAGCCGGACCAGGTAGTCGGCGATGAAGAGGACTCAGAGCAGGCGCATCGTCAACCCCAGCGCGTCCGCCGTTCCGGCACTGGGTCGGGCCAGTATCAGCACCGAGTACAGACCCAGGAAGAGCAGCGCCACACGGGCAAGAAGCCATTCGGTGCGACGTTCGAAGCGTTCGAGCAGAGTTTGCCGTTCGATCGGATTTCGTTGTTCGCGCGGTGTTGGTGTGGACATGAACCGGTGAACTTAGACTGCTCGCGATCGATCCGGGAATCATGCCGGCGGCCTGGACATGTCCAAGCCGCATCCGAAAGAGTTCCGGTGAAGGCAACAGTGACCCAATCCCTGGAGCAGCAAAGCGAGCAGCTGACCGTCACCACGGGCGGATCTGCTGACCGGCCCCTGTACTCAGTAGCGGCTAGCATTCGCCCGTTCCGCTGCGCATCGGGAAGACTTTCGCCGGATACCGGATTCTGCGGTTACTGCCTCGCCGCCACTGGACCGGAGTGCGATGCCCCGAACCGTAAGCGCCGCGGCGCGCCGCGCCGCGAGGATTATTGAGCGGCTGAATGTTCGGCAGCGGGATCGTTGGACGCAGCTACAAGCGTAAGCTGTGCCCGCCAGCGCCGGTCACTAGTTGGAGTCCATATGTCAGGCAAGACCTTTTCATTCGAAGTCCACCGGACCAGCCACGCACCCCCAGCGACGTTGTTCCGAATCGAAACCGACGGCGCCAATTGGGCAAGCTGGGCAAGACCACTCGTCATCCAATCATCTTGGCACCGGCAGGGCGATCCGGCGCCGGGCGGCATCGGAGCCGTCCGAAAGGTCGGGTTGTGGCCAATGCTGGCGCAGGAGGAAACCACCGAATACGAGCAGGACCGCCGACACGTCTACAAGCTAAATTGGCCTCCAAACCCGGCCAAAGACTACCGCGGCGAGCTGGTCGTTACCCCGAACCCCACAGGGGGCACCGACCTGCACTGGAGCGGCACCTTCACCGAGACGCTCCCTGGAACGGGACCGATCGTACGTGCCGCATTACATGGTGCCCTCAGGTTTTTCGCACGCCGGTTGGTGAAAGCAGCCGAGCGAGAATCTCGTTAAGGGAGCGATACTGGCTCCTGCGTATTCCGCTGCCCTCCAATGAGTTTGCCCATCGCAAGCCCTCCTTTCGGTACCTCCGAGCAAGTCGGTGCCGTCGAGAGACATGTGGCTTAACGGATGATCCTGGAGGCGAACGCCCAGGCCGCGGCGCGCATCATCTCGGCAAGGTCGCGCCGGCGTTAGCCACCCGCGTCGACAGCGACGCGAGGTCCAGTTATCAATCAGGGGGAACCGGGTAGACCATCGGTTGTTGAGCGGGCGGCTTTGGATGCGGGCTCAGTTGGATGCTGTGGCGTTGAGACGAACAAAACGCGGATACGAAGAGATCCCTCCAACCCACTGCACCACGTGCGGGGCAGCGTTCACCCCCGGACACGTCCAAGTAGGTACACGACACTGCCGCTACCACGGCATCCGACTAAACCGCTCTGAAGCATCCTCGGTTTCATGCACACCTCGTTACGTGTGACTGGTGCGCTCTTGAAAATCCAGCGCCCAACGGCCCCGAGATCTCCGGTCCGAACCAGAACCCACGCGTAGCATTACCGACACTCGATCCGGCCTGCGATGTGACGGGAGATTGACCCGATGCGATCGTTTCACGCGATGCGTTCATCGCGTCGGCTGGACGCGCGGAGCAAGATTGCCGACCCGGACGCACAGTCCGATCGCATCCCTGTTGCGCGGGCCATGGTCGATTGCGGTGTGTACGTGGACGGTGAACGGCTGCCGGAGAAATACGGCCACGCCGAGGCAATCACGAAGGTCCACGAACTCGAGCGGGACGGCCAAGCCGCATTCGTCTGGGTCGGGCTGCATGAACCCAACGAACACCAGATGCAGGCCGTCGCCGACGAGTTCGGCCTGCACCCGCTCGCCGTAGAAGACGCCGTGCACGCCCACCAGCGGCCCAAGCTTGAGCGCTATGACGAAACCCTGTTTCTGGTGCTCAAGACAATGAACTATGTTCCGCATGAGTCGGTGGCATTGGCCCGCGAGATCGTCGAGACCGGCGAGATCATGATCTTCGTCGGCAAGGACTTCGTGGTCGCCGTCCGGCATGGCGATCACAGCGGGCTGGCCGAGGTGCGCAACCGGCTCGACGCCAACCCCGAGCATATGCGGCTGGGGCCCTACGCAGTGATGCACGCCATCGCCGACTACGTGGTCGACCACTACCTCGAAGTCACCGGCCTGATGGAGACCGACGTCGACAGCCTCGAGGAGGAGGCGTTCGCACCCGGCCGCAAGACCGACGTCGAACCGATCTATCTACTCAAACGCGAGGTCGTCGAGCTGCGCCGGGCGGTCGAACCGCTGTCAGTAGCGTTCGATCGCCTCCACGAGAACGGAGACCTGGTCTCCGAGGAGGTGCGGCGTTACATGCGCGACGTGGCCGACCACCAGGCACACGCGGCCGACCAGATCTCCAGCTACGACGAGATGCTCAGGTCGCTGGTTGATGCCGCGCTGGCCCGGGTGGCCATGCAGCAGAACGTCGACATGCGCACGATCTCGGCCTGGGTGGCGATAGCGGTCGTGCCGACTGCTCTGGCAGGCATCTACGGGATGAACTTCAGCCACATGCCCGGGCTGGACTGGACGTGGGGCTATCCCGTGACGCTGGCGGTGATGGTGGGTGTGTGCGTGCTGTTATATCGCACCTTCCGGAGCAACCGCTGGCTGTAACGGGCCGGACCCAATACCGTCGATAATCAGCCTGCCGGCGAGTTCGCACGCATATAGCGATAAGCAGTAGCCCGCCCAATCCCAAAGGCTGCGGCCAATTCTCGCACAGGTTCCCCGGTAGCCACGAGACGACGCTCTTGCCGGTCAGCGGTGAGCTTGTGCGGCTTGGTGGCCCCACAGTGACTGCATGGCAGAGCAGAGTGCGGTGATCAAGACCGCTATGAACTTATTCGAGAGCGATACTTCCGAAAGTGATCCTCCGCAGGTTATGGCCGCCGCGCGGGAGTATGTGGCAGCGCAGCGGCAGTCAATGCAACAATTCGCCGACCACACCTAATACCGGGGCCGGGGCCCGGATTACGACTGCAATGCTGAAACTCGACCATGCCTGCGCCGTGAGCTAGTGACCTGATCTTGACCCCCAAGCTCGCCGCGCCCTTCTCAGTCCCTCGATGGCGACAGGACACGTCAAGTGCGTTAGCTGCGTTGACGCGTGATGGCACCCCGGTACGCGTGATGGCACCCCGGTATCAGTGGCAGTTCGAGCCGCGCTGATCGAGGCTGCACGACGCAAAGCCGTCGACACAATTCGCCGCGAGGCTAAGTCGATCGCCGCGGATGAGGCCGATAGGGCAGAAGCGGCGCAGGTGCTCCGCGATATGGAGACACTGCGTGCATGGTGAGATCTTCCGACTTCGCGCTCCGCGCGATCGGAGAGGCCACGAGCAGTCCGGGGCACGTTATGCCGTCGTCGTCCAATGCGACGATCTCCCGCTATCGACCTTGCTGGTCGCGCCTACATCGCCACTGCCCGCGCGGCCAGTTTTCGGCCCGAAATCGAGATCACTGGCCGCGCGACCCGAGTTCTAGCCGAGCAAACTGCAGCTGTCGACCCTAGCCGGCTGGGTGAAAGTGCCGGCTACCTAAGCGCCGAAGAGGCGCGCCGCGTGGGCGCGACGCTGCGAATAGTTATGGAGCTCTGAGGCAGCGCGTTTCACTGGAGCTGACCCAAGGAGTCGACACCCCCGCGGGCTTACCTATTGCGCACTGTCGAACGGATTTCGAATCTGCTGGAACAAGCCGACAGACGGTGACCGACCGACCGCCGAACGCGAACAATGCTGCGAGTGCGACGATTGGCCGCCGGACTCCACGACCGAGTCCTGGACTCCCTCGTACGGACTGATGATGGTGCTTGTCGGGTACTCATACCCGCACTCGGGACACACGACCGCTGCACCATTGCTCTCCTGAACTGCACCTTCCTGAACTCACACGTCTCGGTTTCGCTCACGGTTCGCGCTACCTCTTCGGCGTCGTCTCCGTCTTGACCGGCTTCACTAACTTCGGTGTCTGCGGCGTAGATGTGGTAGGTGGCAGGGTCGTGCTGGATGGGGGAGGGCACGCGTGTCCAAAGCTGTTCGATTTCCCAGACTTTCGGTTCACTGGATCCATTGCCATAGCAGTGGCAGCCGCAGAATCGCTGCCGCTGGCCAAGAGCTCACTTGACCTCTTCGGTACCCGCCGCTCGCTGAGGACCCAGGGCCGGTATCGATGCCGCTGGGGGTTCGATAATGCGGTGTCGATACTCTGGGCTAGAACCATTCTCGCTGCGCCTGCAGGCTAGTCTGTTACGTGGTCCCCCTTCTTCCCGCCCTGAATGAATCGAGATCGCTTGACGTCGGAACAGACAACAGACTCGGTGTCGGAAGAAACACCCGCATCGGCCCGCAAAGGCCGGCGCCCGAGGCGGCGCCTTTTCCGGATGAGCATCCAGTCTGAACTTATGGTGATGCTGCTGGTGTCCGGCATCATGTCCGCTGTGGCAATCGCGGCTGTCGCGTACGGAACGGGCCGCGATCTAAACGAGACCGCGTCGTCCAGGTGGTTGGCGCTATTGCGTACGTCCCAACAGCGGGCAATGCAGGCCGGGTTCGAAAACCTCACGAATTCGATGACCAACTACAGCGCTAGTACGACCGTGCTGCTGGCAACGCAGCAGTTTACAGCCGCCTTTGATCAACTCGCCGATGCGACAATCGACCCTGCGATGCAGAAAGCGCTCGTCGACTACTACGAAAACGAACTCATCAAACCGACCGAGCAGGCCACTGGCGTCAAACTGGACATCGACGCGGTTCTGCCGACCTCCAACGCGCAGCGCTATCTTCAGTCCCAGTACACGGCAGCACCTGGGCCACCCAGCAACACGGCCGATGACGACAGCGACGAGAGCGGGGCATGGGCAGCCGCGGATACTCGCTTCGACGGCTACTTCCGGGACATGGTCACCCGTTTCGAATATCAAGATGCGCTGCTGCTGGACGCACGGGGGAATGTCATCTTCAGCGTCAACAAAGGCCTTGACCTGGGCACCAATATCGTAGATGGGCCGTATCGTGAATCCAAACTGAAGGGCGCCTACGAGAAGGCGCTGGGCGCCAACGCCGTGGACTTCGTCTGGGTCACCGACTTCGGGCAGTATCAACCACACCTCGGTGCGCCTACCGCATGGATGGTATCGCCGGTCCGCTCGCAAGGCAGGACTGAAGGGGTATTGGCCGTGCCGCTACCGGTCGCGAAGATCAACGAGGTCATGACCATCGACGGACGGTGGCAGGAAGCTGGGCTGGGCACGACCACCGAGACGTATCTGGCCGGTACGGACGCCTTGATGCGCTCCGATTCGAGGCTCTTCGTTGAGGATCCAGCGGAGTATCGCCGCGAGGCAGTGGCAGCCGGCACCCCGCCGGAGATCGTTGACAAAGCGATCCGGTTGGGCGGCACGACGTTAGTGCAGCCG
>DAOUYK010000081.1 GCA_030666145.1 Mycolicibacterium sp.
CCGGGATCCGACGGTTCGAAGAATGTCTCGTACTGTGAGCAGCGCTCGGCGGTGGCGGCCAACCGCTCTAGATTCAGCGACCAGGTCAACACGGTGATGACCATCCTCGCGCCGTCATAGGCCACCATGTACTCGGCCGCACTGCCCGGCCCGCGCTCGGCATCTGAAGCAATATCGCGAGTTAATCCGTCGGTGCAACCGGTCGGCAACGAGAGCATCGGCGGCGGCGCACCGGCGCTGTCCGGCTCACCGCCGTCCCTGATGACACGCTGGTAACGCACCCCGGGGGCAAAATCTGCCTCGGTGAGCACTGCACGTTCGAGCTTGGCGCCGGGCCAGTGCGCGGTGCCCGTGACCACGTACGAACACCCCGCGATCATCGCCGTGACGAGCATCGCCGCAGCAGCCCCCGCCGCCTGCCGCTTGGTCATCTTTATAAGGCTACCCATGCCGTAGAGCTACTCAGGCCCTACAGCTGGGTGAGGATGTCTGAGCCGGTGTCGGTGACCACAAGAGTGTGCTCGAACTGCGCGGTCCACTTCTTGTCCTTGGTGACCACTGTCCAGTCGTCCTCCCACAGCTCGTAGTCCAGGGACCCGAGGTTGATCATCGGTTCTATGGTGAACGTCATGCCCGGTTCGAGCACGGTCTCAACGGACGGCTGGTCGTAATGCAGCACGACCAACCCGTTGTGGAACGTGGTGCCGATGCCATGCCCAGTGAAATCGCGAACCACGTTGTAACCGAACCGATTTGCATACGCCTCGATGACGCGGCCGACTACCGACAGTGCCCTGCCGGGCTTGACGGCCTTGATTGCCCGCATGGTGGCCTCATGGGTGCGTTCGACGAGCAGTCGGTGTCCCTCAGAGACGTTGCCCGCCAAGAAGGTCGCGTTAGTGTCGCCGTGCACGTCGTCGATGTAGGCGGTGACGTCGATATTGACGATGTCGCCATCCTGGACCACCGTCGAGTCTGGGATTCCGTGACAGATGATTTCGTTCAGCGACGTGCAGCAAGACTTGGGAAATCCCTTGTAGCCCAGCGTCGACGGGTATGCGCCGTGATCGATCATGAAGTCGTGGGCGACGCGGTCGAGTTCATCAGTGCTCACGCCGGGGCGCACAGCCCTTCCGGCCTCGGCCAACGCACCTGCGGCGACCCGACCGGCGACCCGCATCTTCTCGATCACCTCGGGCGTCTGCACCCAGGGTTCGGAGCCCTCACGCGCTGTCGGCCGTCCCACGTACTCGGGACGGGCGATCGATTTGGGCACCGGCAGCGTCGGTGACACCACGCCGGGACGAAGGGCTGTTCGTACGGACATCACGCAATGCTAGCGTCCCGCCGCGCAGGTCACTCGCCGACATTTATTCAGCTAGCTGGGCTTCCGCGCAGCGGCCGGCGCAGCCGCCACGACTTACGGGCTCCGCGAACGTCCACCGAACCACACACCACCTTGCCGGTGAGGACCACGTGTGGGTTTCCTTCGGCGGGGGCGTCCCTACGGTGGTCATGGGCACTGCCCACATTGACCTCCACGTCGTCGATAGAGGCGCTCGCCCCCAAAGGCAGCCGTAGATCCAGGCCGCCGAACCTCATGTCGAGCTCGATGACGACGATGGGTCCGGCGAACCGCGCACGAGTCAGATCGAGCTCAACCGATCCCATTCGCCGGTGCAGGGCGAGCCGACTGGGCACTACCCATTCGCCTTGACGTTTCAGCGACCCGAGGACACCGCGTAATTCGACCCGGTCTGCCGCCGAAGTCACGATCGCGCCGGGTCCAGGCAGATCCCCGACCAACGTGTCGAGGTCCGAGCGCAACCGAGCCCGCGACACCATCGCCGAGCGTTCCTCGAACTCGTCGATATCGATCAGCCCGAGCGCGACGGCGTTGTGCAATCGGCGCAGCGTGCCGTTGCGATCGGCGTCGGAGATCCGCATCTCAACTGCATCGGTAGGGATGCCGGGGTGTAGGTGGTTGATTTCGGTCATGACGGCTTCCACGGTACCGCCGTCAGCGCCGCAGACCACATGCTGCGGCGTGATCGGTGACAATCTTTAGGCGAGGTAGCCCGGCGGCAACTCATCGAGCATGCCCTTGAGCATCCGCACGGCGTACTCCGAACTACCGCCGCCAACGATGAGTGCCGAGAACGCCATATCACCCCGGTAGCCGGTGAACCAGGAGTGTGATCCGCCGAAGAACTCGGCTTCGTCGGTCTTGCCGCGTACTTCGCCGGCACCGTCGAGGGCCTGGGCGGTGCCGTTGGTGACCACCAGGCGCATCATCGGTCGCAGACTGTCCACGACGCTGGTCGCGACCGGCCGGCGTTCACCGATGATCTCGGTTTCGCGTCCTTCGATGAGGTGGGGTACCGGAGTCTGGCCCGCAGCGACGGTCGCGGCGGCCAACGCCATCCCGAAGGGGCTGACCAGCACCTTGCCCTGACCGAACCCGTCCTCGGTGCGTTCGGTGAGGTTCACCGTGGGCGGCACCGACCCGCTGATGGTGTCGAGTCCCTCGATGTTGTAATCCGGCCCGATGCCGTACTGGGCCGCAGCCTGGGTGAGTCCGCGCGGGGGCATCCGGCTGGCCAGTTCAGCGAATGTCGTGTTGCACGAGCTGGCGAACGCCCGCGACATCGGCACGGTACCGAGATCGAAACCGCCGTAGTTGGGCACTGTGCGGTGCCCGATGTCCATCTTCCCCGGACATCCCAGAAGCGTGTTGGGTGTGGCCATGTCTCGTTCGATCGCCGCACCGGCGGTGACGATCTTGAACGTCGAACCGGGCGGATACAGGCCCATGGTTGCGATCGGCCCCTCCTGGTCGGCGGCCGCGTTCTGTGCAACGGCCAGGATCTCACCGGTCGAAGGTTTGATGACCACGATCATGGCCTGCTTGCCGGTGGTGTCGACGGCGTGTTGGGCGGCGTCTTGCACCACACGCACCAGGCTGATCGTCACCGATGGCGCCGGCTGGCCGAGCACCTCGTTGACCACATCGACGTCGACTCCGTTCTGATTGACGGTGACGACGCGCCAACCGGGGTCGCCGTCGAGATCGTCGGCGACGGCATTTTTGACTTGGTTGACCAGGGCGGGTGCAAAATTGCGGTCGGTGGGCAGTATTTCGGGGTGTGGGGTGATCACCACGCCGGGCAGGGCAGCGATGACGCCCGCGACCGCGTCGTGGTCGGCCTGCCGCAGGGTGATCAGGCTCAACGCGTCTGTCGTCGAGCTGGCCTGTTCGGCGAGACGCTGCGGATCCAGCGTGTCATCGAACCGGTGCAACGCCCCCACCACGGCCCGCGCAGAGGACATGAGCTCGCCGCCCGCGGCCTGGGCATCCAGTGCAAAGTGGTAACGGTAGCCGGGCACCAGGACGTCGGTGCCGCCACGTTCGTTGACCGAAGCTCGCCGCGGCTGGTCGGCGCGCAGCGCAAGAGTTTGGTTCTCTCCTAGCCTCGGGTGCACTCCGGTGGCACTCCAGCGGACTTCCCACTGTCCCTCGTCACGGGCCATGTTGAGCTGTCCGTCGTAGGTCCAAGTGCGGTCCTTGGGCAGATGCCAGGTGTAACGGTAAGCGACAGTTCCGGTGTCCTCGGCGTATTTACTGCTCAGGATCTGCGCGTCCAAACCGCGGGCTTGTAGGCCCGCCCACGCCTCGTTAAGCGCTGCCCTCGCCGCTTCCGGGCGGTCGCTGAGCTGCGCCGCCGCCGAGGTGTCACCGGCTGCCAGGGCGGCGAAGAACTCCTCGGCTCTGGGTTGAGGTCCGTCGGGTCGCGGCGTGCAGGCACCAAGGGTGACGACCAACGTCGCTGCCATGGCGAGACCCGCCAATTGTGATGCTGATGAGGTCAATGTTGCCATTGAGACTGATGTTAAGAGCAACGATCCGATTTCGGCGCAGGCGCACCGGCCATGCACGCCGAGATCCATTTTCTGCCGGAATCTTGGGAGTTCACCGCGGCAAGGCCGTCGATTGTGGCGCGAAAGGTCGCGTTGGTTCAGATTCCTGCGGCTGGCGATCGCACAACCAGTGGCACAGCCGGGAAGTAGGCTGCCAACTCCGAACGCGACGTACGCAGCGCCGCCGTGCCATAGCCCTGCTTGCGGTGGCGCGGATGTACCCAGATTCGAACATCGACCTCACCGTCGGACAATTCACCGAACACCATGCCGACCTTCGTCGAGCCCACCTCAGCGACCAACCAGGCGGCCTCCTCGGCAGCGACCCGTGCCACCGCATCGGCAATCTCGTCGCTGAGATCGCCCGCGGGAGCCGAGGTGCCGTCACCCTTGGAGAGCATTTCAGCGGTCCTCGCGGCGAAAATATCGTGGTCGGCGTCGGCGGTGAACGGGCGCAGCGTCAGCCGCCGCGCAGATCCACCGGTCAGCTCTGCAGGGGGCAAAAGTTCCTTGTCGAGGTTCTCCAGCTCGACAGCGATCCTGCGGCGCGCCACCTTGGTGAGTCGATGGAACGACAGCCTGAGGACCGCTTCAGCAGCCACAGACGACGTCTCCAGCAAGTCGGCGATACCGTCGATCGCGGCGTCGTAGTCATCGGAGGCGACAACGGCGTCGAGCACCGCGTGTCTGCGCTCGAGGGCGTGAACGAGTGCGTCGGCGATGACCCGACGCTCAGCTGTCGTGTCCGGCTCGGTCATGAGATCGAGCGTATGTCGCGCCGAGTTCAGTCCAGCAATACGGTGGCGAAAGTTCCCACCTCGCTGAATCCGATCCGCGAGTAGGTTGCCCGCGCGACGGTGTTGAAGCTGTTGACGTACAGGCTCGCGATGCGGCCGCTTCCCACGATCGCGCCGGCCAGGGTGGCTGTCCCAGCCGTACCGATGCCGCGTCCACGCCAGTCCGGGTGCACCCACACACCCTGGATCTGGCCGACCGCGGGTGATTGCGAACCAACCTCAGCCTTGAACACCACCCGTCCGCGTTCGAACCGGGCCCAAGCCTGACCGTTAGCGATCAGCCCGGCGACCCGGCGCCGGTAGCCCCGGCCACCATCTCCGGTACGCGGGTCGATACCAACCTCGCCGATGAACATATCGATTGCCGCGACGAGGTAGGCGTCGAGCTCATCGATGCGGACCGGCCGGACCGCCGGATCGATCGGACAGGCGGGTGCGCTGCTGAGGGCCATCAGAGGCTGATGTGCGCGTACGTCCCTGGCGGGGCCCCAGACATGTTCGAGGCGCTGCCACATGGGCAGGACCAGTTCCGCGCGGCCTACCAACGACGAGCACCGCCGCGCCTGGCTCATCGCCTTGTCCGCGAATGCGTTCAGATCGCCAAGCCCGCCCCGTAACGGGATCAGGTTTGCCCCGGCGTAGCACAACGATTCGTTTGCGCGCCGGCGCGTCCACAATTCGCCGCCGACTCCCGACGGCTCGACCCCGTACTCGGCGATCCTCGAGGCAACCATGCACGCCGCCACTGGATCGTCGTCGAGAACCTCACGCACGGAAGCCATGTCGCCGGAGTCGCGCACGACCGACACCCGTCTCTCGTCAACGAGACGAAAAATCGGAGGAGCCGACATCTGGACTCTTTCTGCGATGTAGCTGGGCGGCCGGGCCCCGCACACCTGGGCCAGGTATCAGCTTACGGTCACAATGGGAGAACCGTTGGCATCATCTGAACCCCGTTCCGCGCCGATGTCAGATCCCATCTCGGAGGCCAGTCGTAGAGCCTCTTCGATCAACGTCTCCACGATCAAGGCTTCGGGCACGGTCTTGATGACCTCCCCCTTGACGAAGATCTGCCCCTTGCCATTGCCGGATGCGACGCCGAGGTCTGCTTCTCGCGCTTCACCGGGCCCGTTGACGACGCAACCCATCACCGCAACCCGCAGCGGCACATCCATGCCCTCCAGGCCGGCGGTCACCTCGTTGGCCAACGTATAGACGTCGACCTGCGCGCGGCCGCACGATGGGCACGACACGATCTCGAGGCCACGCGGCCGAAGGTTCAGCGACTCAAGGATCTGGTTGCCGACCTTGACCTCTTCGACAGGCGGGGCGGACAGCGACACCCGGATGGTGTCACCGATGCCCTTGGACAACAGCGCACCAAAGGCCACAGCCGATTTAATGGTGCCCTGGAAAGCGGGGCCGGCCTCGGTGACACCGAGGTGCAGGGGGTAATCACACTGCGCAGCGAGCTGCTCGTAGGCGGCGACCATGATGACGGGGTCGTTGTGCTTGACGCTGATCTTGATGTCACCGAAGCCGTGTTCCTCGAACAGCGAGGCCTCCCACAGCGCGGACTCCACCAGCGCCTCCGGCGTGGCCTTTCCGTACTTCTCCATGAACCGCTTGTCCAGCGAACCGGCATTGACGCCGATACGGATCGGAATGCCTGCCGCACCTGCCGCATGGGCCACTTCCTTGACCCGTCCGTCGAACTCCTTGATATTGCCGGGGTTCACGCGCACTGCCGCACAGCCGGCGTCGATAGCGGCGAAAATGTACTTCGGCTGGAAGTGGATGTCCGCGATCACCGGGATCATCGACTTCTCGGCGATCACCGACAGCGCGTCTGCGTCCTCCTGACGTGGGCACGCCACCCGGACGATGTCGCAGCCCGACGCGGTCAGCTCGGCGATCTGTTGCAGCGTCGCGTTGATGTCGTGCGTCTTGGTGGTGCACATCGATTGCACCGCGATCGGAGAGTCGCTACCAACACCGACATCCCGCACCATCAGCTGTCGCGTCTTGCGGCGTGGGGCGAGGGTGGGCGCGGGCGGCGCCGGCATCCCCAACCCGATCGACGTGGCCATGGAAGCCTCCTATTGGAAAAGCCTGATGGGGTTGACCAAGTCAGCGGTGACGGTCAAGAGCATGTAACCGACCACCACCACCAGCACGACGTAGGTGGCGGGCATCAGCTTGAGGTAGTTCACCGGCCGGGCGGCCACCATGCCTCGCGCCGACCGGAACAGGTTGCGGATTTTCTCGAACACGGCGATCGCAATGTGGCCGCCGTCGAAGGGCAGCAGCGGCACCAGGTTGATCGCTCCGAGCACGAAGTTCAGCTGAGCCAGGAAGAACCAGAACGCCACCCACAGCCCGTGGTCCACGGTGTCGCCGCCGATGATGCTGGCACCGACCACGCTGATCGGCGTTTCCGGGTCCCGTTCGCCGCCGCCGATAGAGTGCATCAGCGCGCCGACCTTGGTCGGGATCTTGGACAGCGCCTTGCCCAATTCCACGGCGAGGTCGCCGGTGAACGCGAACGTCGCCGGCACCGCCGAGAGCGGGTTGTACTGAGTCGGCCCGAAGGAGGCAGCGGTGACACCGATAGTGCCGACGTCGACGGGGACCGGATCGGCGGACCCACCGTCGCCGGCCACGAATCGCTGACTCGGTGTCACATCGACCAGGGTGGTGAACTCACCCGTCACACCGTTTTCGTCACGTTGCACGGTGAACGTCGTCGGCCCGCCCAGCTGGCGAACCGCCTCGACCAGTTCGTCGAACGTCGCCACCGAAGTGCCACCGACGCCGACGATGACGTCGTCGGCGTGGATGCCGGCAGCCGCAGCCGGGCTCGGTGCAATGCACTCGCCGAGAGTGCCCCGCGTGACTTCGGATTTCACACACGATGTCTCGCCCACAATCGCGCCCGTCGGCGGATGCAGGTTGGGTAGGCCCCAGATGACGGCGATTGCGTAGACCAGGACCAGGCCGATGACGAAGTTCATGGCCGGCCCCGCGGTTAAGACTGCGACCCGCTTCCACGTCTTCTGCTTGTACATCGCGTAGGGCTGCTCGTCAGGAGTGAGTTCCTCGACCGACGTCATTCCCGCGATATCGCAGAATCCGCCCAACGGAACCGCCTTGACGCCGTACTCCGTCTGGCCCAGCTTGTTCGGCTTGATGGTGGACCACAGGGTGGGGCCGAAGCCGACGAAGTAGCGGCGCACCTTCATCCCGGTGGCCCTCGCCACCCACATGTGGCCACACTCGTGCAGCGCTACCGACAGCAGGATGGCGAGTGCAAAGAGCACGATGCCGATCGCGAACATCATGTGATGGCCATTCCCTATCTGCTACTTCTATCCACTGTTACCTGCGGGTTCATCCCCTGAGGGCACGCCGGGCCCGGTCGCGGGCCCAATCCTGCGCGTCGAGCACATCCTCCACGGTAGCTGGTTGAGCCGACCACTGGTCGGCAGCGCGCAGCACGTGGGCGATGGTTCGCACGATCGAGGGGAACGGGATGCGGCCCTCAAGGAACGCTTCTGCCGCTTCCTCGTTGGCAGCGTTGTACACCGCGGACAAGCATCCACCGCCCCGACCGGCTTCGCGGGCCAGCCCCACGGCCGGGAAGGTTTCGTCGTCCAACGGTTCGAAATCCCAGCTCACAGCTGTGCTGAAATCACAGGCCGACGCTGCGCCGGCGACCCGGGAAGGCCAGCCCAACGCCAGCGCGATCGGCAGCTTCATATCGGGCGGGCTGGCCTGGACCAGAGTCGAGCCGTCAGTGAACGTCACCATCGAGTGCACGATCGACTGGGGGTGCACCACGACATCGATGCACTCGTAGTCGACCCCGAAGAGCAGATGGGTCTCGATGAGCTCGAGCCCCTTGTTGACCAGAGATGCCGAGTTCAGCGTGTTCATCGGCCCCATCGACCAGGTGGGATGCGTGGCTGCTTGTGCCGGCGTGACGTGCTCGAGCTGGGCGGCAGTCCAGCCTCGAAACGGGCCTCCCGAGGCCGTTAGGACCAGCTTGGCTACCTCATCGGAAGCGCCGCTGCGTAGACACTGAGCAAGTGCAGAGTGTTCGGAGTCGACGGGCACGATCTGACCGGGCGCTGCCGCTTTGAGGACCAGAGGGCCGCCGGCAATCAGGGACTCTTTGTTGGCAAGGGCCAGCCTGGCGCCGGTAGCCAGCGCCGCCAGCGTGGGCTTCAGGCCCAGCGAGCCCACCAACCCATTGAGTACCACGTCGACCCCGACCTTCTCCGCGGTGTCCTCCACCAGTCGAGTGACCGCGTCGGGCCCCGAATAGTTGACCTGTCCAAGTGTGCTGGCGGCAACGGGGTCAGCGACCGCAATATTGGTCACACCGGTCTGCTTGGCTTGCCGCGCCAGCAGGTCAGGGTTGCCTCCCCCGGCAGCGAGGCCGACGACCTCGAAGCGCTCGGGATTGGCCGCAATGACCTCCAGCGCCTGCGTCCCGATAGACCCTGTACTGCCCAGGATGAGCACCCGCAGCCTGTCACGCTGCTCTGTCTCACCGGCTCGAGTCACCGGCTCATTGTGCCGCGCCCAGCGCGCAATACCGCATTGCAGGCGTTCAGTGGCGTCTTAGGCAAAAAATGACGCGATTGTGACGCGTGGCCCTGGGGCCAATCTCCGGTACCCACCGCACCGAATGATCGTTGTAGAGGACGGGCAACGGTGTCCGTCCGCGAAGGGACGGGAAGTGATGAACACAGTTCGCCGGAAGTCGGTTGCAGCGGCAGGCCTGGCAGCGGTCGCCATATTGGGCCTAGCCGCCTGTGCCAGCGATAGCAGCTCGGAAGCTACCGAAACCCCCACCACGACGCCAGCCGCTGGCGAGACCACTTCAGTAGCTCCCACGACGACCGCCACGATGGCCGATCCCGCGGCCAACCTCATCGGCACCGGGTGCGCCGCTTACGCCGAACAGGTGCCGTCGGGGCCGGGCTCGGTTGCAGGAATGGCACAGGATCCGGTGACAGTCGCAGCATCGAACAACCCGATGCTCACGACTTTGGCTCAGGCGCTCTCAGGTCAGCTGAATCCGGACGTCAATCTGGTCGACGTCCTCGACGGGGGCGAGTTCACCATATTTGCGCCCACAGACGATGCGTTCGCCAAGATCGACCCCGCCACACTGGAGACGCTCAAGACGGACTCTGATCTACTGACCAGCATCCTGACCTACCATGTGGTCCCCGGTCGGGCAGGACCGGAGCAGGTCCCCGGCGAGCACACCACGGTCGAGGGCTCGACGCTGACTGTGACCGGCGCGGGCGACGATCTCAAGGTCAACGACGCCGGCCTGGTATGCGGCGGTGTGCAAACCGCCAATGCCACCGTGTACATGATCGAGACGGTGTTGATGCCTCCAGCAAGCTAGACATCACCCAAAGTACCCGGATTCCCCCGCACGACAGTGCCGGGGGAATCCGCCTGTTTGGTACCGGTCGCGAGGCAGATGCTTCGAAAAGGGCAATCCGACAACCTATCCGCAGGGTGATCGGCTCCGAATCTAGGTCGTAAGTGTCCAGTCCACCGCAACTGCACAGTGGCCATCTCAAAGGGTCGCTGATGTGAGAGGAAATCCACGAAATGACTTTCAACGGAAAAGTATTGGCGGGAGCCGGGTTCGCGGTGGCCGCCGCAATGGGCTTGTCGCTGGGAACCGCGACAACGGCTAACGCCGAACTTGTCGGCCCGGGCTGCGCGGCGTATGCCGAGCGGGTTCCCGAGGGTCCGGGCTCGGTGCAGGCTATGGCGAGCGAACCTGTTGCCGTCGCGGCCTCTAACAACCCGTTGCTGACCACGCTCACCAAAGCCATTTCGGGGCAACTTAATCCGGAGGTGAATCTGGTCGACACCCTCAACGGCAGTGAATTCACGGTGTTCGCGCCGACCGACGAGGCATTCGCCAAGCTCGACGCCGCCACCATCGAGCAGCTCAAGACCGACACCCTGCTGCTAACCAGCATCCTGACCTACCACGTGGTGCCGGGCCAAGCCGCTCCGTCGCATGTCGTCGGTGACCACACCACGGTTCAGGGCGCCGATGTCGTCGTCACCGACAACTCGAACGGGCTCAGGGTCAACGATGCCGCGGTGGCCTGTGGTGGCGTGCAGACGGCCAACGCCACGGTGTACTTGATCGACTCGGTGCTGATGCCGCCGGCGGCCTGACCCGAAACACCCTCACCCACAGACGATTCCCCCGTACTCACCCCCGGCCGTGCGGGGGAATCCTCACGCCGACAAGCGTTCCGGCGCCGGGGGCGCGACTATCGGGCATCAGCGGAAATCGCCGCATCCAAAAAAGGATCCCTTCGGCCGCAGCTTTCGGCTGCTCGGGAACAACGCATGCCCCGCGCCCGCGACCATCACGGTGGTCACGCGCCCACCGAAATCGTCCTGCATCTCCTGCCAGTACCGCCTCGGCCTGAGGGCGTCGTGCTCCGGCGTCACCTCCAGCAGCGGGACCAATCCGCAGGTCCAGTGTTCCTGCAGCGGCACGGTCCCGATGGCGCCGCGCTGCATGGCCCGGGTCTCCGGATACCAGCCGTCCAGCCACACCCGCACGTCGTTGCCCGACGCGAAGAAGACCTCCTGCGGGGCCGCAGGCCGTTCATTGACGGGTCGGGTCGGGTCGCAGACGACGAAGGGCGCCTGAGCGATCCGTACCGGCACCTCCGTGGCCTGTGACGAGATAAGGGCGACGGCGTTGACGAGCTCGGGGTGTTCGGTCGTCACCATCCGGGAGAACAGATTGCCGAAGGCGTGGCCAACCACGACGACAGGCCCGTCTACCAGCGCGGCGATGACCCCCGCGACGCTTGAGCCAAGTCGCGAAACGTCACGATGGAGCTGTCGCCTACTTGGGTGTTGACGCGTTCGCTGCCGACGGTCGGCACGTCCGATCTCCTTCTGCCAGCGGGCCTACGGCAAATACTTGAGCGCTGTCCACCTGTCGCACCAGAACGAAAGTCGTGTCAGATTGGGCAAGCAGTCCAGCGAGAACGTTGGTCAACCACCGGCGATTTAGATTGAACTGTTGTTACCGTCTGCACAACACCGCTTTCTTTATCCGAGATAGCGGGCAACATCACTGCCATGCCTGCCGTGTTGTGGTTCCGTCGCGATCTGCGACTGTCGGACTTACCAGCCCTGCTGGCCGCCGCCGACATCGACGGTGAAGTACTG
>DAOUYK010000198.1 GCA_030666145.1 Mycolicibacterium sp.
TCCACGCCGACCAGGCCCGCACCGCGGGGACGAGGATCGACGGAACTATGGTGGTGCCGAGCGCGGTCAGGCCGATAAGCCAACGATTTATGAGGGAGCTTGCCCACATTACGAGCGGAAAAACATTACGAGCGGAAAAACTGTACAAGGTTTTCGGTCGTCGATCCGATGAAGCCGTGCGGCGCCTGGAAGCCGGCGAAGATGCGGCGAAAGTCTGCGAGGAGCTGAAGGTCACCCCTGCGGTCGTCGATGTGAGTTTCGAGGTCAATGCCGGCGAGATCTTCGTGGTGATGGGCTTGTCGGGTTCCGGCAAGTCGACACTGATCAGGATGCTTAACGGGCTCCTGAAGCCGTCTGCCGGGAAGGTCTTCCTGGAGGATCGGGAACTGACCGCCCTCGGCGACAAGCAGCTTCGAGGGCTCCGGCGGCAACGGGTGAGTATGGTATTCCAGCAATTCGCACTGTTCCCGCACCGCAGCGTCCTGGATAACGCCGCCTACGCGCTCGAGGTCAGAAAGATCGCCAAGGAGGAAAGGTTCGAAAAAGCGCGGCGGGCATTGGACATGGTCGGTCTCTCCGGCTGGGAGAAGAGTTTGCCGGTTCAGCTGTCCGGGGGTATGCGTCAGCGTGTTGGCCTGGCTCGCGCCCTGGCTGCCGAGACCGACATCCTGCTGATGGACGAGGCGTTCTCCGCGCTTGATCCCCTGATCCGACGAGAAATGCAGGACCAGCTGATCGACTTGCAGCACTCCCTCCATAAGACGATCGTGTTCATCACCCACGACCTGAACGAGGCGATGAAGCTGGGCGACCGGATCGCCATCCTGCAGGCCGGCAAGACTGTGCAGATCGGCACCGCCGAGGAGATTCTCAACGCTCCGGCCAACGACTACGTTGCGCAATTCATGGCCGACGTGGATCGCAGCCGAGTGCTGACGGCGGACGTGATCAAGGAGAAGCCGTGGGTCATGGTCGACGCGCGATCCGACCCCCACGAGACCCTGCAAACCATGCGCGATCACCAACTCGCCGTCGCGTTCGTGACCGACGCCGAGCAGCGTCTGGCCGGTGCCGTCCTCGAGGAGGAGGTCGCGGCCGCCGCAACGCGCGGGGACGCGACCATCGAAGGCCTGGTTCGCGCCGACATCCGCAAGACGAAGGCCGACGCATTCATCGCCGAGCTGCTAGTTCCCGCCGCGGAGAGCCGGGTTCCCATTGCGGTCGTGGACGACGGTGAGCGACTTGTGGGCGTTGTTCGGCGTACGAGGTTGTTGACCGCCCTCGGCGGGGGCAATTCCGATTCTCACTGCGACACTGAGGAGGCAGACCTTGTCTGAACTGGTCAGCGCGCGAGAGGACGTCCTTCCCAAGGCGCCTGTGGGTGAGGCCGTCGAGTGGTTTGTCGACTGGCTTTACGACAATTTTCTGCCCTTCTTCGAATCCTTGAGCTCACTGGGCACGTCGATGTACGAGGGGCTCTCCTCTGCACTTCTTTACCTCCCGGCGCTGGCTATGGTCGGGTTGTTGACGCTGCTCGGTTTGTGGCTGCGGGGTTGGAAGTTCGCGATCTACGCGTCGTTGAGCACCGCGCTCATCGTTTCCATGGGCTTCTGGGAACATGCCATGCAGACGTTAGCGCTGGTCATCATCACCACCGTGGCCGCCACGGTGGCGAGTGTCCCGTTGGGGATTCTGGCTGCGTACAACGAAGGCTTCAGTCGACTGGTCCGTCCCGTGCTGGACTTCATGCAGACAACTCCCCCCTTCGTCTATCTCATTCCGGCCCTGGCGCTTTTCGGCATAGGTGTCTTCCCGGGAATGGTCGCGACGGTGATATTCGCGATGCCCCCGGGTGTGCGCCTGACCGAACTCGGTATTCGCCAGGTCGACCCGGAGATGGTTGAGGCCGGAGAGGCATTCGGCGCCCCGCCATGGCAGATCCTGACGAAGATCCAGATACCGCTTGCTCTGCCGACGATTCTGGCGGGAATCAACCAGGTCATCATGCTTGCGCTGTCCATGGTCGTCATCGCCGCTCTGGTCGGCGCGGGGGGACTCGGGGAGGACGTTTACTCGGCGATCACCCAGACGAATATCGGTCGCGGCGCAGCCAGCGGGCTCGCCGTTGTCCTCCTCGCCATCTACCTGGATCGACTCACCCAGGCCCTGGGAAACCGTTCGGCGGTCAAGAAGGCGGAACGGATAGCGGAGGCCGCGTGACGCGCCGCGCCGGGCGAACGAACCCCCGAATAAGATCGACCAAGCGTTCCTTTCGACTGAGTTTCTGGCAGAGTCGAAGCCCTGCCTTCGGGCGGGGCAACTAATCCACGGCAAATGAAGGGACTAGGCAAATGAAGGGACTACGGGTGCGACGTAACAGAAGATGTTCCCGCCTAACCTGGGCAGCGGGCGTGCTGCTGGCAATCGCGTTGGTCGTCACCGCGTGCGGCGGGAGTGAGCAGGCGCAAAAGCGCGAGCTGACGATCGGTTACATCCCTTGGGACGAGGACGTTGCCGTTACCTACCTTTGGAAGGATCTCCTGGAGCAGCAGGGTTACGGCGTCAAGATGAAGCTGCTGGAAGTAGGTCCGCTGTTTGCGGGCGTGGCTCGCGGCGATCTGGACCTGTTCTTCGACGTCTGGCTGCCCACCACCCACAAGAGCTATTGGGACCAGTACGGTGACAAGGTCGAGAAGCTCGTCGACTGGTACGACGACGCCTCCCTGGAATGGACCGTCCCGGCCTACTTGGAGGATGTCAACTCGATTGCCGACCTCAAGGGAAAGGCCAGCGAATTCGATGACGCGGTCATCGGCATCGAGGCTGGAGCGGGGCTCACTGAAGCCTCCAAGAACAAGGTGATCCCCGAATACGGGCTCGGTGACGAGTACACAGTGAAGACCTCGTCGACCCCGGCGATGTTGGAGGAGCTCAAGCGTTCCATCGACGCCCGGAAACCGATCGTGGTCACCCTGTGGCATCCACATTGGGCCTACAGCGCCTATCAGCTCAAAGACCTCGAGGATCCCAAGGGTGCCCTCGGCGGAACCGAGACCATCTCGGTGATCGCCAAGCAGGGTTTCAGCGACGACTTCCCCGAGGTCACAAAGTGGATCAAGAACTTCTCCATGGCTGACGAGCAGCTAGCGTCGCTGGAAAACGAGATCCGGAAAGCCGGTGAGGGCAACGAGGGAAAGGGAGTCGACACCTGGCTGCAGAATAACCCGGACTTCCCGGCGAGCCTCGGTATGCCCGGCTCGTGATCCGGCTCCAGTCTCCAACCGCTCGCGGCTGCGGGCAGGCCGGGGATGGCGTCCAGCGATAGCTTGGTGCTAGCCGGGCGTACTGTGCCAATGGTGCACGTTGATGTGATGACCTACCCGTTGCCTTTAGGGCAGATCGGCGACTTCGCCCGCCGCGCTGAAAGCTCGGGCTACTCCGGTCTTCTGTTCACCGAACTTGGACGCACTGCCTACCTCAACGCGGCCGTGGCATCCCAGGCCGCACCCGGTCTGGACCTGTCGACCGGCGTCGCGGTCGCTTTTCCGCGCAGTCCATTCGTCACGGCGGCAACGGCTTGGGAACTCCAGGAGGCGACGGGCGGGAAGTTCCGGCTCGGTTTGGGCACGCAAGTTCGCAAGCATGTGGAGCAGCGGTACGGCACGAACTTTGAGCGTCCCGGTCCACGTCTGCGCGACTACGTGCTAGCCGTGAAAGCGTGTTTCGCCGCGTTCCGAACGGGGACGCTCGATCACCACGGCGAGTTCTACGACCTCGACTTCATCACTCCGCAGTGGAGTCCGGGGCCCATTGACGTGCCCGATCCCAAGGTCGACATCGCAGCGGTGAATCCGTGGATGTTGCGTATGGGAGGTGAGGTGGCTGACGGAATTCATGTCCATCCAATCGGTGAGCCAGGGTATCTCGCACGCCACGTCGCGCCTAGGGTTGCCGAGGGAGCGGCGAAGTCGGAGCGCTCGCCGACCGAGATCGCGGTGATTGTGCCGGTCATGACGATAGTCGGCGACAGCGACGAAGAGCGCCACAACGAGCGTGAACTCGTGCGCGCCAGTATGAGCTTCTACGGCAGCACGCCTAACTACGCGTTCATCTGGGACGAGGCCGGATTCGAGGGGACGACGGCCCGCATCCGTGAGAAGCAGAAGTCCGGCGACTTCACCGGTATGGCTGCCCAGATCACCGACGATCACATCGCGACCTTTGCCACTGAGTCGACCTGGGATGACTTGGCTGACGCGCTCATCGACAAGTACGAGGGAATCGCGAGTCGCATCGTCCTCTACAACGCCCTCGGTGATTCCGAGCGTATCGAGCGTTACGGTCAGGTCGCCCAACGCGTATCACTGATGGCGTAACTAGTTCGGCGGGTTGAAGGCCCAGGACGTTAAACGACTTAGGAACCGGGGAGAACCTTGCGTCCGTCCTTAGGAGACCCGTATCCCGGGGGTCGCAGTTCTCGGTCTTGAAGGCCACTGCTGTTTCCGAAATTTTCGCGTACATCGGGCCCAAAGAAGAATTCGCGTCGACTATGTCATCAGGACTCGCCGCAGGTGTGCTGTGCGTTGACCACTAGCAAAATGAGATCGGGGACAGATTGCCGAAAACAAAAATAAGGGGAGTCGACGGCCCCTGCGTTTGATAGGTACCGGGCGCAATATCAGCCCCTACCTGAAAGACCCCATTTCCGGGGACTGGGCCACCCGGTTCGGCAACAGCCGGTGCGGCAAACGCGATTGTTGCGGCACAGGCTACGAGCCCGGCCGATGCGCGAAACCCATTCGCTGGGTGTATTTTTCCTGTCTCTTATCCCGATTTGCCCGAGTGCCAGCTTATGCGCAGGTGCGCTGGAGCACCGCTCAGCGGCTATACGGGGTCCGCTCGGTTTTCCAAGACCGTTGGGCGGCAGCACGCCCTCGACATGATCCTCCGGGCGAAGACGCTGAGTGGCCCAGAGGCAATGGCCATCGGTCTCGTCGACGAAGTGTGGCCCCTTGACCAGCTGAAGAACCGAGCGACGAGCCCAGCCCTCGAGCTGGCGAGGCAACCGGCGCTCGCAGTCCGGGGCATGCTCGATACTCTTTACTACTGCGAGCGCCGCACGTTGGCGGATCTGCTCGCCGCGGAGCGACAGGCTGTCCACGCAACCTTGGGGTCTGACGATGCCCAGGAGGGGGTGCGGGCTTTCCTGGAGAAGCGGACGCCAGTGTTTAATCGCAGTTCGGGTAATTCCCCACGAAACTAACGGCACTCACTGGCATCGGCACGAATCGGCACGGGTTGGCAAGCACGACAGTGTTGTTCAGTCTCCGCGGATGGTTCAGCTGTCCTCGATGCTGAGGGCCTGCGTGGGGCAGTCCGTGCAGGCCATTTCGACGTCGGCTCGGCGGTCCTCGCCGGGCTCCTCGACCAGGATGGTCAACGCGCCGTCAGCTCCGATTTCGAAGATGTCCGGTGCGACGGCTTCACACATGCCGATCGATGAGCATCTGTCGCGGTCGACCGCGATTCGCATCGGGGTCACCGCCGCGGAGCGTATTGTGCGGTCATCGATTTCACTGTGTGGAAGAAATTGCCGGTGCCCAAGACCGGCTCGCCCACGACGCGGATGTCTGGCAACCGCGTCAGCAATTCACGGAAGGTCGCCGAGAGCTGTTTGCGGGCCAGCTGGTTGCCCAGGCAGTGATGAATGCCTCCGCCGCCGAACGACACGTGCTTGTTGGGAGAGCGGGACAGATCGAAACGGTCAGGGTGGTCGAACACCTCGCTGTCCCAGTTGGCCGCGGCATAGAACATGATCACCTTGTCGCCGGCGGTGATGTGTTGGCCCGCCAGCTCCGTGTCGTGGGCCGCCGTGCGACGAAACGTCATGATCGGGGTAGCCCAGCGCAGGATCTCTTCGGTCGCCGACGGCATCCGTCCCTGTAGATCTTCCATCAGCCACGCCCGCTGGTCGGGGAAGTCACTCAGCGCCTTCATACCGTGGCTGGCGGACTGGCGCGTGGTGTCGTTGCCGGCAATCATCAGCAACGCGAAGAAGGAAACGATTTCGTCGTCGGTGAGCTGTTCACCGTCGACTTCGGCGGCGACGAGCGCGGTCAGCAGATCGTCCTTCGGTTGGGTGCGGCGCTCGGCGATCAACTCGGCGGCGATCTCACGCAACGTAGTGAGTGCTTGAAACAGCCGGGCCATCGGCTCGGCGCCACTTAGCAGTTCCGGGTCCCGCCAACCGTCGACGAGCTTGCTTTCCTCGGCGATGACCTGGCGGTAGTGTTCGGGCACACCGACCATGTCGCAGATGTTGTGCATGGGCACCAAGGCGGCGACCTCTTCGACGAAATCGATCTCACCTTTGT
>DAOUYK010000008.1 GCA_030666145.1 Mycolicibacterium sp.
CCTCCGCTGTCGTCGCCGGCGCTGACCTCGAAGATGCAGTGCGCATCGCTGGAACGTCGTTGAGTCGTAGTGACCTGGTCGGGGCGGCGACGTCGGTGGCCGAACGTATCGGCGCGGCGACCCGAGTGGCTGTGCTGGCCACCCCGACGCCTACGACAGTTCTCGCTGTCGTGGGTTGCCTGATCGCCGGTGTGCCGGTGGTGCCGGTGCCGGCTGACGTCGGCGCGGCCGAGCGGCGGCACATCCTCACCGACTCTGGTGCGCAAGCTTGGCTGGGCGAAAAGCCCGCCGACGCCGATGGGGAAGAAGTGCTGCCACACGTTCCTGTTCGGCTTCATGCCCGCTCGTGGCACCGTTACCCCGAACCTTCGCCGGACTCCACCGCGCTGATCGTGTACACCTCCGGTACCACTGGGCTGCCCAAGGGTGTCGTGATGAGTCGCCGCGCCATCGCCGCCAATATCGACATGCTCGCCCAGGCATGGCAGTGGACGTGCGATGACACCCTGGTGCACGGGCTGCCGCTGTACCACGTGCACGGTCTTGTGCTGGGGTTGCTGGGATCGCTGCGTATTGGTAGCCGCTTCGTGCACACCGGGAAGCCCAGTCCGGCGGCGTACGCGCAGTCGATTTCGGAGGCCGGGGGATCGCTGGTCTTCGGAGTTCCGACTGTGTGGTCGCGGATCGTCGACGACGGTGACGCGGCGCGGGCGCTGATCCCGGCGCGACTACTTGTATCAGGTAGCGCACCGTTGCCCGTTCCGGTTTTCGACGGGCTTGCCGCGATAAGCGGGCATCGGCCCGTCGAACGGTACGGCAGCTCTGAATCCCTGATAGCCCTGAGCACCCTGGCTGGCGGTGAGCGGCGACCGGGCTGGGTGGGGCTACCGCTGACCGGCGTGCAGACGCGATTGGTTTCCGAGGACGGCGATGAGGTGCCTCATGACGGGGAGTCCGTTGGCCGACTTCACGTTCAGAGCCCGGCGATGTTCGACGAATACCTCAACCGCGCCGATGCCACCGCAGAGGTACTCGGAGCTGACGGCTGGTACCACACCGGCGATGTCGCTGTCATCGACAGCGGCGGGATGCACAGGATCGTGGGTCGGGAATCGGTTGACCTGATCAAAACCGGCGGTTTCCGGGTCGGTGCGGGCGAGATCGAGACGGCGCTATTAGGGTATCCCGGAGTACGGGAGGTTGCGGTGGTCGGCGCACCCGACGCTGACCTGGGTCAACGGATCGTCGCTTTCGTGGTCGGCGACGCCGCACCGGAGGCGCTGATCGAATATGTGGCACAGCAACTCTCGGTGCATAAGCGGCCGCGAACTGTCCGCCTGGTCGAAAGTTTGCCTCGTAACGCGCTGGGAAAGGTGCTCAAGAAGGAACTGCTGCAATGGGTGTGAGATGCACCGCGGCCGCCGGCGGTGCGCTATGTGCCCTCGCGCTGACCGGGTGCGGTGGTCAGTCGCCAGCGATCACTCTTGTCTACACCACCGTGCCGGTTCGGCCGGCCCAGCCGGTTCCCGCTGACCCGGCTCTCGACATCGGCCCCGGTGCAGTCGACACGGTTGGCGGCTGGCTTCCCGAGGGTGTCGCCCTATCGCCCTTTGACTCAGCGAACCCCGTTCTCTCGCAACTTGACCCGAGGTTATTGCACGCAGTTCAGGAGGCCGCCCGAAGTGCCCAGACGCAGGGCGTCGAGCTCAGAGTGACGTCGGGCTGGCGGTCGAAAGGTTTCCAGCAGAGGTTGTTCGAGGATAGCGTCCGAGAGTACGGGAGCGTTGAAGCTGCCGCCGAGTTCGTCGCGACACCGGAGGTGTCCAAGCATGTGACCGGTCAGGCGGTCGACATCGGGCCGGCTGAGGCCGACAGATGGCTGATCGCCAACGGAAGTCGCTTCGGGCTGTGTCAAATCTATGCCAACGAGATTTGGCACTTCGAACTCGTCGCCGACGAGCAGGGCAACTGTCCGCCCTTGAGGGCCAACGCTGCGGGTTGACTCGCCGTCGGCCAACGCATGTGCAAGGTCGGGCCAGGCCGCGAGTATGAGTGCAGACTTGCGCGATCGCGGGATGAAGTCAGTTGGCGTGCAGCGCCTCGTTCAACGTGATGCCGGTGCCGTCACGCTTGACCACCTCGACGGCTCCGGTCACCGAGTTGCGACGGAACAGGAGGTTGTTGGCCCCCGACAGATCGTGGGCCTTCACGGTCTGCCCGTCGGCGGTCTGCACCTTGGTCCCCGCGGTGACGTACAGCCCGGCCTCGATGACGCAGTCGTTACCAAGCGAAATGCCCAGGCCGGCGTTGGCTCCGAGCAGACACCGCCTTCCCACCGAGATGACCTGCGTGCCGCCGCCGGACAGGGTACCCATGATCGACGCACCTCCGCCGATGTCGGAGCCGTCATCGACCACGACACCTGCCGAGATTCGCCCCTCGACCATGGAGCTGCCCAGCGTGCCGGCGTTAAAGTTGACGAACCCCTCATGCATCACCGTGGTGCCCGATGCCAGGTGCGCGCCCAGCCGAACCCGGTCGGCGTCGGCGATGCGCACGCCCGCGGGCACCACGTAATCGACCATCCGCGGGAACTTGTCCACTCCGTAGACGGTGACCTGGCCGCGTCGGCGCAGCCGAGCCCGCACAGTCTCGAAACCCTCGACCGCGCACGGGCCCTGGTTGGTCCAGACGACGTTGGTGAGTACACCGAACAAGCCCTCGGCGTTGAGTCCCTGTGGTGCGACCAGGCGGTGCGACAACAGGTGCAGGCGTAGGTATGCGTCGTAGGCGTCGACCGCCTTGTCCTCCAGCGAGGCGATGACGGTGCGGACCACAACGGTTTGCACGTCGCGGTCCTCGTCGCGACCGACGAGGTCGGCCAGCTCATCGGGGGCCTCGGCGGCCGAGAAGCGAGCCGTTGCCGAGACAATTTCCGGGCCTCGCTCCCGGCCCAGTTCGGGGGCAGGGAACCAGGTATCAAGAATTGATCCGTCGGCCGCGATCGTCGCAACGCCGACGCCTGATGCAGAAGTCACGGCGCTAAGACTAACGTCAGTGCTGTGGGCCTTGATCTGCACGGTGACCCCGTTGCGCTGACTGCGGCGCTGGTGGACATTCCCAGCGAATCGCGGTGTGAGAAGTGCATCGCCGACGAGATCGAGGCCGCGCTGCATGAGCAGACCAGTGGTTTCGAGATCGTCCGCAACGGCGACGCCGTGCTCGCTCGCACCAATCTCGGCAAGCAGTCTCGGGTGCTGCTTGCCGGACACACCGACACCGTTCCAGGGGCCGATAACCTGCCCAGCCGGCTCGTCGACGGCGTTCTGCACGGTTGTGGAACTTCAGATATGAAGTCGGGGGACGCGGTGTTCCTGCATCTGGTTGCCACCGTCCCCGACCCAGCCCACGACATCACTGTGGTGATGTACGACTGTGAGGAAATCGAGGCCTCGGCCAACGGGCTGGGCCGCATCGAGCGCGACTTGCCCGACTGGCTCGAAGCTGATGTTGCGATCCTCGGCGAGCCCTCAGGCGGATACATCGAAGCTGGCTGTCAGGGCACGCTACGGGTCGTAATCAGCGCCGAGGGGACCCGGGCCCACTCAGCGCGGTCGTGGTTGGGGGACAACGCCATCCACAAGCTCGGTGATGTCCTGGACAGGCTTGGGCGGCACCCGGCCCGCAGCGTCGACATCGACGGTTGTGTGTATCGCGAGGGGCTCTCGGCGGTCCGCATCGACGGCGGCGTCGCCGGCAACGTCATTCCCGATGCGGCGACGGTGACGGTAAATTTCCGCTTCGCCCCGGATCGCAGTATCGAGCAGGCGTACGCGCACGTGTGCGAGGTCTTCGAGGGCCTTGAGGTCGGCTTGGACCTCCAGGATGCCGCGGCCGGCGCGTTGCCGGGTCTCACCCGACCCGCCGCGGCAGCCCTCGTCGACGCTGCAGGCGGGCAAGTACGCGCGAAGTACGGCTGGACTGACGTTGCACGATTCGCCGCCCTGGGTATTCCGGCCGTCAATTATGGACCCGGTGACCCCAACCTGGCGCACCGCACCGACGAACGTGTCGATGCCGCGCACATCACTGCTGCGTCGGTGATGCTGCGTCGATACTTGACCGGTTCGCCGGCCCGGTGACGGGGTCAATCTATGGGGCAGCGCCCGAACCTGGCTGAGCTCCCGGGGCCCCACCTTGCGCGATCGCGTCGGCGGCCGCCTTGATCGCCGCGCCGCCACGCTGGTCGCCACGTTCGTAGGCCAAGGCTGCCTGGCGGAGGAGTTCTGCCAACCGCCCGGCGCTGCTTTGGGTGGCAGTGATGGACCCGGAGCGGGCGCCAAGCGTGGTGGCCAACGCGGAATTGACGCCGGAAGCGATCGCGCCGTGCTACATCGCGACCTCGCCGGATCCAGGTACATCGGCAGCGAGGGCGCCCAGACCGGCCGCGACACCTGCGTGGATACCACCGAGGGTGCGCACTACGCCGGTGTTAACCGAGAGCGGTGCAACCACCACATACCTCCACTGTGTTCTGGTCGATTCTAACGCCGCAGTTCAGGACAGTCGCGCAGCAAGATTTCTGATCCGGATGTCCGGCGATTGGGGCCGGTTCAGGCGTAGCTGCGCGCATTCGCCAGGGCCGTCCGGCCGAACGCACAGTCGACTTGTCCACATAACCGAGCCAGAGCCTCTTCTGCCTGTGAATCTCCGAGCCGAACCGCGTCGGCGGCGGCTCGAAGCGCGATGGCACTCTGCGCGCCGCGTTCAGCTGCCGTAACCGCATCCCGGGCTGCAGCGACGGCACCGGCTGCATCGGCTCGCGACGCCTTCGTCCACGCTTTGGCCAGCGCCAACTCCGGGGCAAACAGCATCGATTTCAATCCGTGCCGGGACTCGGCGCGGCCCAAGGCTTTTCCCGCTTCGACCGGCTCGCCGAGGCGGCCCAGAGCCTGCGCAAGCAGCATCCACGCCAACGGACCCCACGAATATCCCGTCGGCGCAAGCATTGCCGCCACCCTGCGCAATAGTGTCACCGCGCCGTGCAGATCGCCGGCGGCGATCATCACGTCGGCGACCAATACCTCGCCGATCGAACGTCCCGGCTGCTGCCTCTCGGCGAAGTCGGTGAGCTGCTGCGCCAACGCCAGCGCCCGTTCTGGTTCGCCGGTCATCACCAGAGCCGTCGTCTGGCCGAACCCACTGGTGAACCGCAGCAAGCCTGGGTGTTCGGCAGACAGCGCTTGTTCGGCCAACGGATCGACATCACTGAAGCGACCCATCCGTGCCGAACTCAACGCGGCAGCCGATGCTGCCCAGCCAATTGCGGTGTCGTCGGCGGTCGGCGATCGCAATACCTCGTCAGCGATCTGCATCGCCCTACTCAGATTGCCGGCGTTCATCGTGAAGGTCGTCAACAGTGCGTCCAGCGTGGTCAGTGCGGCCGGCGAGGACACCTTGGCGCGGGTGGCCTTCAGGAACGCGGTCGCACGCTCTGGCTCAGACAGCATCCAGAACTGGTTGGCCGCTGTGGGCAATGCCCACGCCATCAGTTCCTCTTCGGTCAACGCTGCAGGATCGATTTCGGCGAGCACCGCCTGGGCCTCCCGACCGCGACCTTGCCACGCCAATGAGTAACCAACGATGAGACTGGCGGCCAGGCCGGGTTCCCGCTTCAGTGCGGCCTTCCCGAGTCGTTCGCTGAGCTCCAAATCACCCAGCCGCAATGCTTCCTGGGCTGCGGCGCAGACATCGGACACCGGCTGCGGACGGTCACTGCCGTTCGCTAGTACGGCCAAACGCAGCCGCTCCATGACCCCGTTGCCGTCGGGGGTCGGGAAGCGCTCCACCAATGCTGTGCGCAGCCTGCGCAGCTCCGGTCCGCCGAGCGCGCCGCGGACCGCCTCCACGAACAGCGGATGCGAAGGGCGCAGCTCGTCGTCGGTTACAACGACTGCGCCGCACCGTACGGCCTCCTCAAGGGCATCTGGTCCGGCCAGCGCCGCGGCGTGGGCCCACGGTAGCGGGTCGGCGAGGGCTAGCAACTCCAGCACCCGATGCGACGCGGCTGGCAGCGTCTCGAGGAATTCCTCGACCTGTGCCATTAGCCGGTTGTCGTCGTGGCCGGGTGGATCGAGGTCCATCCGCGCGACCAGTCCGTTCTGCCATAGCGCTGAAATTTCGGCGGGAACCCGAGCGCTGTCGACGGTGGCGGTGAGCAGCATCCGGACCTTACGGCTGACCGCGAGCTGGTAGAGGAGCGCCGCGGACAGTGAATCCAGCAGGTGCGCGTCGTCGACGACGAGGAGCCGACCGTCGCCGAGGGCGCCCCGAGCAGACCGCAGCACTGCGGCGGTCTTGCCGGTCTCGGGCACCTCGAGCAGCCTCTCGAACGCGGCGAACGGGATTGCCGTACCTGACGCTGTCGCGCGCACCCAGTTGACCTTGAGGAAAGCCGGGCTTAGCCGCTCGGCCGCCTCGTGTGCCAACGTCCTCTTGCCGACCCCCGAAGGTCCGATTAATACGGCACCGATACGCGTACGCACACCCAGTTCGAGCAAAGCCAGCGCGGGTTCGTGGGCTGCGGTCACCCAGTTAACAGGCGCCGGTACAGGCACGGGTACAGGCACCGGCTAAGCCTATGGCTACCTTTGAGCCCGTGTCCCGAGAACCCGAACGCCAATGGGCGGTGTGCGTCTACTGTGCCTCGGGTCCGACGCACCCTGAGTTACTCGACCTCGCACGTCGAATCGGCAACGCGATTGCCCGCAGGGGTTGGACATTGGTCTCCGGTGGCGGCAACGTCTCGGCTATGGGGGCGTTGGCAAGCGCCGCCCGGGCCGAAGGTGGACTCACCGTAGGGGTGATCCCCAAGGCGTTGGTTAATCGAGAGGTCGCCGACACCGAGGCCGACGAACTCGTCGTCACCGACACCATGCGGGAACGTAAACAGGTGATGGAAGACCGCGCCGATGCGTTCATCGCGCTGCCGGGCGGAATCGGGACGCTCGAGGAATTCTTCGAAGCCTGGAGTGCGGGATATTTGGGTATGCACTCCAAGCCGGTCGTGATGCTCGACCCGTTCGGGCACTACAGGGGGTTGCTGGACTGGCTGCGCGGGCTGCTCGAAAGTGGTTACGTTGCCGAGAGTGCTTTGCGGCGACTTATCGTCGTCGGCGATGTCGATGCCGCTCTAGCCGCGTGCGCACCGGTCGGCTGACCGATGCCGCCCGCAACTAGGGTGGCCCAAGACCGACATGGCGGAGGAATCGTTCCATGACCGACGAGCGCGTACGGGTGGGGATACCACCCAATCCAGTGGTAGACGGAGAACCGAGATGACGGAGAAATCCGGAACCCGCACCAGTGTTGGGTTGTTAGATATCGCCGGCCAGATGCCCGGTCTGATCAGGGATGCACCGACGATCCTGCGCGGTTTCGCCACTGGCTTCCTCGCTCGCCCGTCGGCCAAGACGTCCATCGGCAAGGTCTTCCAGGAACGTGCCGCCCGCTATGCAGACAAGTCGTTCCTGAAGTTTGAGGGCCGCGAGATCACCTACGGTGAGGCCAACGAGACCGTGAACCGCTACGCCGCTGTGCTGGCCGCCAGGGGGGTTGGGCCCGGTGATGTAGTCGGCATCATGCTACGCAATTCGCCCGAACCCGTCCTTCTCATGTTGGCTGCGGTGAAGTGTGGCGCGATCTCGGGAATGCTGAATTACAACCAGCGCGACGAGACGCTCAAGCACAGCCTCGGACTGCTGTCAGCCTCGGTCGTCGTCGCCGACACCGAGTTCGTGGGGGCCATCACCGAGTGCGGGGCCGACACCGACGGGCTGATGACCCTCGACGAGCTCACGCGGCTTGCAGCGACCGCACCAACCACGAATCCGGCGACCAGCGCGGCCGTACTCGCTAAGCACAAGGCGTTCTACATATTCACCTCAGGCACCACGGGGATGCCCAAGGCCAGTGTGATGACTCACTACCGATGGCTGCGAGCATTGGCGGGGTTTGGCGGTCTGGGCGTGCGCCTGAACAGCAGTGACACGCTCTATTGCTGTCTTCCGCTCTACCACAACAACGCCTTGACGGTGGCGCTGTCCTCGGTGCTGAATTCCGGCGCCACGCTGGCGCTGGGTAAGTCGTTCTCGGCGTCGAGATTCTGGGATGACGTCATCCGCTACGACGCCACCGCGTTCGTCTACATCGGCGAGGTCTGCACCTACCTGCTCAGCCAGCCGACCAAGGACACCGACCGCAAACACCGGGTACGCGTTATCGCCGGAAACGGTCTTCGTCCGGCCATCTGGGACGAATTCACCAACCGATTCGGCATCGATCGGGTCTGCGAATTCTATGCCGCCAGCGAGGGCAACACTGCATTCGTCAACGTGCTCAACGTCGACAAAACCACCGGTATCTGCCCAACCCCGGTGGCGTTCGTGGAGTACAACGAGTCAGGCGAGCCGGTGCGTGATAAGAATGGCCGGGTCCGCAAGGTTAAGAACGGGGAGCCTGGTCTGCTGCTGTCCAAGATCAGTAGCTTCCAGCCATTCGACGGCTACACCGACAAGAAGGCCTCGGAGAAGAAGTTGGTGCGCGACGCCTTCAAGGAGGGCGACGTGTGGTTCAACACCGGGGACTTGATGCGCTCGCAGGGCTTTGGGCACGCGGCGTTCACCGACCGGCTCGGCGACACCTTTAGATGGAAGGGCGAGAACGTGGCCACCACGGAGGTCGAGGCGGCTGTGTCCAGAGACCCACAAGTCGAGGAGTGCACGGTGTACGGCGTCGAGGTTCCCGGCACCGGCGGCAGAGCGGGCATGGTGGCGATCCAGCTCAAGGACGGCGAGGAGTTCGAGGGCAAGGCCCTGGCCAACGCTGTGTACGACAAGCTGCCCGCGTACGCGATCCCGCTGTTCGTGCGGGTGGTCGAGGAACTTGCGCACACGTCGACGATGAAGAGTCAGAAGGGCGGCCTGCGCAAACAGGGTTACGGCGGGGGCGATGGCGACGTCGAGGTCGAGGACCCGATCTACGTGCTGTCCGGTAAGGGTGAGGGCTACGTGCCGTTCTATGCCGAGTACCCCGATGATGTAGCGGCCGGTAAGAAGCCCAGGTAGCGAACTTTGGCGGTTTCGAGGACCTCTGACCGGCGCCAAACGCGCCCAATCTGCTCCTGGCGGGCCGGCCCGTAGCCTTGAGAGTGTGCAGTCGACGTTTCTAGGGCGCCCGGTGGGCGGCGATCGGGACCTGATCATGGCGATCGTGAACCGTACGCCAGACTCCTTCTACGACCATGGCGCCACGTTCACCGACGAGGCGGCCAAGAAGGCGGCGCACCGGGTGGTCGGTGAGGGCGCCGATATCGTCGACGTGGGTGGCGTCAAGGCGGGCCCGGGCAGCAACGTGGACGTTGTCGAGGAGATCGCTCGCGTCGTGCCGTTTATCGAATGGCTCCGTGACACCTTCCCCGACCAACTGATCAGCGTCGACACCTGGCGCGCGGAGGTGGCTAAACAGGCCTGCGCCGTCGGGGCCGACCTGATCAACGACACCTGGGGCGGAGTAGATCCGGACCTCGCAGGTGTCGCCGCCGAATTCGACGCCGGACTGGTGTGTTCACACACCGGTGGTGCGGTCCCACGGACCCGGCCGTTCCGGGTCAACTATGGGATCTCCGAGCGAGGAGTGGTCGACGACGTCGTCGCCGAGGTCACTGCCGCCGCGGAGCGTGCGATGGCCCTTGGCGTGCGGCGCGACGGCATCGTGGTCGATCCGACACATGATTTCGGCAAGAACACTTATCACGGGCTTAGTTTGTTGCGCCATGTAAAAGACCTTGTAAAAATTGGATGGCCGGTCATGATGGCACTCAGCAACAAAGATTTCGTCGGGGAAACTCTGGGTGCGGACCTGACCGAACGCTTGGAGGGCACCCTGGCGGCTACCGCGCTAGCCGCTGCGGACGGAGCTGCAATGTTCCGAGTCCACGAGGTGGGACCCACACGACGCGTGCTCGAAATGGTCGCGTCTATCCAGGGCGCGCGTCCGCCGACACGCACGGTAAGGGGACTGGCATGATTGTGTTATCTGATCGAGTCACCGAACTGGCCCCAGAAGGTGTGGCCGAACATCGCTGGCTGACCCATCGCAGCTGGAGCCGCCCGCACTGGACTGTCGCTGAACTCGAGGCCGCCAAAGCAGGTCGCACAGTGTCTGTGGTGTTGCCCGCGTTGAACGAGGAGGAGACGGTGGCCGGCGTCGTCGAGACCATCACTCCACTGCTCGGTGGATTGATCGACGAACTGGTTGTGATCGATTCCGGTTCCACTGACGACACCGAGATCCGGGCGCTTGCCGCCGGGGCCAGCGTGATCAGTCGCGAAGTCGCGCTGCCCGAAGTCGCGCCCCAGGCGGGTAAGGGCGAGGTCTTGTGGCGCTCGCTGGCCGCCACCACGGGTGACATCGTCGTCTTCGTCGACTCAGACCTGCTTGATCCTGATCCGATGTTCGTGCCCAAACTGCTAGGTCCGCTGCTGACCACCGAGGGTGTCCACCTGGTCAAAGGTTTCTACCGGCGACCGCTGAAGATCAGCGGTAGCGAGGACGCCAGTGGGGGTGGCCGTGTCACCGAGTTGGTGGCCCGCCCGCTGCTGGCGGCGCTGCGGCCCGAGTTGATGTGCCTCTACCAGCCGCTCGGCGGGGAGTACGCCGGAACTCGTGAGTTACTGACCGCGGTGCCCTTTGCTCCGGGCTACGGCGTCGAGATCGGTCTACTGATCGACACCTACGGCCGGCTGGGACTAGACGCGATCGCCCAGGTGAACCTCGGCGTGCGCACGCACCGCAATCGGCCGCTGACCGAGCTTGCGTCGATGAGCAGGCAGGTCATCGCCACTCTGCTGTCTCGGTGCGGCGTCCCAGATTCAGGTGTCGGGCTGACTCAATTCTTCGCAGATGGCGAGGACTACTCCCCGCGCATCTCGACGGTTTCCCTAGAGGACCGCCCGCCGATGAGGACGCTGCGCCCTCGCTGATGCCCGGTCAAGGGCACCTCGGCACCTCGGCTTCAGCTTGTCGCCGATGTCGGGCAATATCGAGGCGTGACCCTCGTTCTGCTCTACCTCGTGGTTCTGGTGTTGGTCGGTGTCGTCTTGTTCGCCGTCGGCAGCCTGCTCTTCGGCCGCGGCGAGGTGCTGCCTCCGTTGCCCCGCGCCACCACAGCGACTGTGCTGCCGGCATCGGGTGTCACCGGCGTCGATATCGACGCGGTGAAGTTCACCCAGACTTTGCGCGGGTACAAGACCAGTGAAGTCGACTGGGTCCTCGACCGGATCGGACAGGAACTCGACCTGCTTCGCGGTGAGCTCGCCACCATACGTGGTAGGCACGAGCTGCTCGAACCCACCGTCGACGTTTCAGGGGAGGACGCGGATGCGTTGCCACCGTACAACCCGCGGGACGAATCGTGACGACCGCATGCGCTGACAGCAGGAGCCGGTGCGGGTGGATCGACCAATCACGTTTATCGCCCGCCGATTTCGAGCTGTACTGCGAATACCACGATCACGAGTGGGGTCGCCCTGTGCGGGGTTCGGCGGCGCTGTTCGAGCGGGTGAGTCTTGAGGCCTTCCAGAGTGGGCTTTCATGGCTGATCATCCTGCGCAAGCGAGTCAACTTCCGCGCCGCGTTCGATAGCTTCGACGTCGAGCGTGTCGCGCGTTACGGGGGCCGTGACGTCGCTCGGCTGATGGCGGATGCGGGAATCGTGCGCAACCGTTCCAAAATCGCGGCGACCATTTCCAACGCCCGAGTCGTCGCGGACCTGGCCGACGAAGGTGTCGATCTAGGGGAACTGTTGTGGTCTTTTGCACCGCAGGATCGGATCACCGGGCCGCGGCCCGCCGATCTATCGCAGGTTGCTTCAGTGACCCCTGAATCCACAGCGATGGCCAAGGAACTCAAGCGCCGCGGTTTCCGGTTCGTCGGCCCCACGACGGCGTACGCGATGATGCAGGCCACAGGCATGGTCGACGATCACGTCGCCAATTGCTGGGTTGCGCCCCTGTCCGAGTAGGCCGACCCGTCACGAGCGGCGTTGAGCCGAATAGCTCCCCGACGTGCGCTGAAACCGGCAATCCGGTCTGTCACCTGAGTCGCCTTAGCCGGGTCTTTGCACACGGGTTGCCTCGGATAGGGAACAATGGAGGTCTGTAGCAGTTCAAGGCCGGGTGTTGTCTGTTTTCCTCAAAGAGTTGGGCGGGCCCGGCGCGTACCGATAGACCGGCCCTGACGGGCACGCCCATGCGGAGGGAGCAACTCGATGGCGGCGATGAAGCCCCGGACCGGCGACGGTCCACTCGAAGCAACCAAGGAGGGGCGAGGCATCGTGATGCGGGTTCCACTGGAAGGTGGTGGCCGGCTCGTCGTCGAACTCACCCCCGACGAAGCCGCCGCGCTCGGCGACGAACTCAAGGCTGTCACAGGCTAGCGGTATCGACCCCGTCGGTCGCGGCCACCACGACCCGTTCGCTGCTGTTCCCTAGGGCCGACACGTTGCGATAAATCTGCAGGGTCTGGTCAGCGATGTGTGACCACGAAAAATCGGCGATACACCGCTGACGCCCCGCCGCTCCCAAACGATCGGCTTTTTCGGAGTCGGCGACAAGAGAGTTGACGGCATAGGCGAGTTCCCGCTCGAAGGACGCCGCGTCGCCCGAGTCATAGTGTACGAGCAAGCCTGTCTGCTGGTCGGCCACCACTTCGGGGATTCCGCCGACGTCGGAGGCCACCACCGCCGTCGCGCACGCCATTGCTTCGAGGTTGACGATGCCCAACGGTTCATACACTGATGGGCACACGAAAGTGGTTGCTGACGAAAGAATTTCGCGAATCTTGGGGGTCGGTAACATTTCACGCACCCAGAAGACCCCGCTGCGCGCATCGGAGAGCTCCCGCACCGCGGATGCCACCTCCGCGGCGATCTCAGCGGTGTCTGGGGAGCCCGCGCACAGCACCAACTGAACGTCGGGCGCGAAGTGGTGGGCTGCAGCCACAAGGTGAGACACCCCCTTCTGCCTTGTGATCCTGCCGACGAACGCGACGATCGGGCGTGAGCGGTCGACACCGAGTCCGTCGAGGACGGAATCATCTCCTGTCGGTGCGACCGGATGCCACGTTTGGGCGTCGATGCCGTTTCGCACGACATGCACACGGTCGGGATCGACGCTCGGGTAGGCGCGCAGCACGTCTTCCCGCATCCCGGAGCTGACAGCAATCACGGCGTCGGCTGCCTCTAGGGCCGTCTTCTCGACCCATGAGGATATGCGGTAGCCGCCGGCGAGCTGCTCGGCCTTCCACGGCCGCATGGGTTCCAGAGAATGCGCGGTAAGTACGTGTGGCACGTTGTAGAGAAGCGCGGCCAGGTGCCCGGCCATTCCGGCGTACCAGGTGTGCGAGTGCACCACGGTAGCTTCCGCGGCCGAATTGACCATGTTGAGGTCTGCGGACAGCGTCGACAGCGCCGGGTTGGCGCCCAGCAGGGCGGGGTCGGGCGGGGCGGCGGTGGCTCCCGGCCGCGGAGCACCCATGCAGTGCACGTCAACCTCGCAGAGGCGCCGCAACTGCGCAACCAGCTCGGTGGCGTGAACGCCTGCACCGCCGTAGACCTCGGGTGGGTACTCTCGTGTCATCATCGCCACCCGCATGGTGTGACCGTATCCAACTTTGCGATTCGTTGCGCCCCATCACCAATTGCCTGTTCTGGCAATCCACGATCGCGGCCGCCAATAGTGTGGGTGGCTAGCCGTGGTTCCTGAGGGGCCGATAGGTTTGGAGGATGAGGGAAGCGCCGCGCGTGTTGGGCATCGTCCTGGCCGGTGGGGAGGGCAAGCGGCTTTACCCATTGACAGCAGACCGCGCCAAGCCCGCGGTTCCCTTCGGGGGCGCCTATCGGCTCATCGATTTCGTGCTCTCGAATCTCGTCAATGCCCGATTGCTGCGCATTTGTGTTCTCACCCAATACAAATCGCATTCCTTGGATCGCCATATTTCACAGACCTGGCGATTGTCGGGGTTTGCCGGCGAGTACATAACTCCTGTTCCCGCTCAACAGCGGCTCGGGCCGCGGTGGTATACCGGTTCGGCAGACGCCATCTACCAGTCGATGAACCTGATCTACGACGAAGACCCCGACTTCATCGTCATCTTCGGAGCCGACCATGTGTACCGGATGGACCCCGAGCAGATGGTCCACCAGCACATCGAGAGTGGCGCTGGGGCGACCGTCGCCGGGATCCGGGTGCCGCGTTCAGAGGCATCCGCGTTCGGCTGCATCGATGCCGACGAGTCGGACAGGATCCGGGCGTTCGTGGAAAAACCAGCGGAGCCGCCCTCAGTACCCGACGACCCCGAGCAAACGTTCGTCTCGATGGGCAACTACATCTTCACAACTAGTGTCCTCATCGATGCGATCCGCGCAGATGCCGACGACGACCATTCCGACCACGACATGGGCGGTGACATCATCCCGCGGCTGGTGTCCGACGGGATGGCCTCGGTCTACGATTTCAACGACAATGAAGTGCCCGGCGCCACCGAACGTGACCACGGCTACTGGCGCGACGTCGGAACGCTGGATGCCTTTTACGACGCGCACATGGATCTGGTCTCGGTGCATCCGGTCTTCAATCTGTACAACACTCGCTGGCCGATCCGCGGCAGCTCGGAGAACCTGGCGCCCGCCAAGTTCGTCAACGGCGGATCGGCCCAGGAATCCGTAGTCGGTGCGGGCAGCATCATTTCGGCTGCATCGGTGCGCAACTCCGTGCTGTCGTCGAACGTCGTCGTTGACGATGGTGCGATGGTCGAGGGCAGCGTCATCATGCCCGGTGTCCGTGTCGGGCGGGGCGCGGTGGTTCGCCACGCGATCCTTGACAAGAACGTGGTGGTCGGTCCCGGGGAGATGGTCGGGGTCGATGTGGACAAGGACCGCGAACGGTTCTCGATCAGTGCCGGCGGCGTCGTCGCTGTCGGCAAGGGCGTCTGGATCTAGCCTGGGTCAGAGAGCGGAGTGCGCCGTTTCTCAAGCGGCGTCACGGCGCCGGTATAGGAATCCGGCCGCCAGGGTGAAAGTCGCTGCTATGAAGCCCATCACGATCAACGCGACGACGGGCACTTCAGTGGGGACCGTGGTCTGCCCGATCGGCGATAGATCGATGAGCCAGCTCGGTAGCCGCAGCAGCGCACCGAGGTAGAGCGAGAGGACGACGGACGTCACGGCGAGCCAGCCGATCCAGGTGTGACGTAGCGCTACTGCGAGCGCTGCGATCCCGGCCACTACGGCGAGCGCCGGTACGAATGCAAGGCCGGCCAGTGTCAGTTGGAGGACGGTATGTGGTTCACCCAGCGTCAGTCCGGCTCCCAAACCGTTGCCGAAGCCCGCGAAGAACATCAGCACCGCAGAGCCGAGCACCGCCGACACCACTGCGGTGAGCAGCCACCGCCAGCGCGATACCGACCCGGCGCGGACGGCCTCCCCGAGACCGGACTGCTCGTCGGCGTACACCCGCAGCACAGCGGACACCGAGTAGGCGCATGCTGCCGCGGCGAGGAACTGCGACATCGTGGTGTACACACCGTCATTGCCCTGGGCCGCCAGAACCCGGGCGAGCAGTTCGTTGTCTTCGACCGCTTCCAGCAGCGATTTTGTCATCGAACCGAACGCCAGGCCCGCGACGAACAGTCCGACCGACCACCCGATGATCTGGCCGCGGTGCAGCGCCATATGTAGGCCGAGTACTCCGCCGATCCGGCGGGCGGCGGACCGCTCGCCGGGCGAGGCGATGATTGCGTCGTCGTACTCTCGGCGGGCCTCGAGCAGTGCCGCCAACAGGATTAGACCGCCTGTCATCAGGCCCAGCAGGGCCAGCGGCCACCACCGCAGATCGACGAACGCACGCATCTGCTGGGCCCACGCAATGGGGGAGAGCCAACTCACCGCGCTTCCCGAGTTGTCGATGACGTCGCCGATCCCTCGGACCAGCGCAGCGAGTGCGAGGATTGCCATCGCTGCACCCGTCGCGGCGCGGGCGGTCCACCAAATCTGCGCCGTGACGGCCGCGACGCCGCCAAATACGGTTGCGGCGGCCGTGACGCCCACGCACATCGCAGCGGTATCCACAACGTCGAAACCGGTGGCTGCCATCGCGGATGTCATTGTCACGGCAAGAACAACGTTGACCGCACCGACGAGAACCAGGGCGGCGGTCGTACGCGCATATCAGCCAACGACTGAGGCCTGTACCAGTTCTGCTGCTCCACTCCCTTTCTCGGCGCGGGTGTGCCGAATGACGTTGAGAATGGAGAGAATCGAGGAGGTGATGATCAGGGTAAGCGTCACCTCGTTGGCATCATCACCCCGAGCTTGGTCTCGTTGCCGCCGAACATGTTGCCGCCCAACATCATTCCCGCGGCTGCACCGGTTCGTCGCCTGGCCACGGGCCAGTATCGGGTGGTAATCGCCACTGTATGAACCCGCCGCAAGCGGTGCCCACGCCTAGCGCGGGTTCTGCTCGACGGGCGATGGGTTGTGTGCCGACATGTACACAATGCGGCAATTGGTTCAGCCGCGTGCGGCGGCGAGCAGGCCGTCACCGAGCGGAATCAGCACCGGTGTCAGCCGCTCGTCCTCGGCGATGAGTCGTGCCGCCTCGCGTACCGCACTGACATCGCTGTCCTTGGCGGACGCATCGCCGGCCCGCCCACCCAGCGCGGCGCGATGCACGACGATCGCGCCACCCTCGCGGAGGAGTCGTACACCCTCGATGACGAATTGTGGTTGGTCGGCCGGTTCAGCGTCGATGAACACCAGGTCGTAGGACTCATCGGCCAGTCTGGTGAGCACCTCCTGGGCGCGTCCGCTGATCAGTCTGCTTCGTCCAGGTCCGATGCCGGCCTCGGTGTATGCCTGCTTGGCGATTTGTTGATGTTCGGGTTCGACGTCGATCGTCGTCAGCACCCCATCCTCGCGCATACCCGATAGCAACCACAGACCGCTGACTCCGGCGCCAGTGCCGACCTCGACCACGGCTTTCGCCCCGGTCAGCTTGGCCAGTACGCAAAGCAGCGCACCGACGGCTGGTGTCACCGCCCCCGCGCCGATATCCAACGCCCGCTCCCTGGCCGCGGCGACGATGGCGTCCTCAGAGATTGAGTGTTCGGCATGCGCGACGATCGCCTCGGCCTGGCTCACTTTCGTCCCGGAATCGCCGGAACCAGCTTCGGGGTCATCGGTGCTGGCCATGTCCCGCAGCGTAGAGCGAAGGACGGGTTGCAGGTGCAGCGACACGCCCGCCCCAAGTTCTGGTAATCCGGGGGCCGCATCCACTGTTTTGGCTGGTCGACCATGGGCCGCCGATATTTCTCAGGAAACGTTCAGTTTGTTCCTATGTCAGGCACACCAGCGCAGGAGACGGTAATCGCATGACAGACGGCGCTCTCAGCGCTCGCGGCGATATTCTTCGCCCGCAAGACAGTGCTGGGAAGAAAACCACGCCATCCCGTGTTCTCCATAACGAGCGGTTGTCTACCGACGACAACCACCGTCACGACATGGAGGATCAGACGATTTCCGCCCCTGCCGCCGCAGCGCCCGCGCCCGCCATCGGCACGTCGACCCCCGGTGCCGCTCCGGTGTCTCCGGTGTCGATGGCACACCTCGAGCAGTACACCGATGCTGATTGGGTGGAGCCCAGCGACCAGTTGACGGGCACGGCAGTGTTTGACGCCACCGGCGACAAGACGGCGATGCCGAGCTGGGACGAACTCGTCCGCCAGCACGCTGACCGGGTGTATCGCTTGGCTTATCGCCTATCCGGCAGTCAGCACGACGCGGAGGACCTGACTCAGGAAACGTTCATTCGCGTCTTCAGGTCGGTGAAGAATTACCAGCCCGGCACATTCGAAGGCTGGTTGCACCGCATCACCACCAACCTGTTCCTCGATATGGTCCGTCGTCGCGGTCGGATCCGGATGGAGGCCCTGCCCGAAGATTACGATCGCGTGCCGGCAGACGAACCGAACCCCGAGCAGATTTACCACGACTCCCGACTGGGCCCCGATCTTCAGGCCGCCCTTGATTCACTTCCGCCGGAGTTCCGTGCCGCCGTGGTGTTGTGCGACATCGAAGGCCTGTCCTACGAGGAGATTGGAGCGACTCTCGGCGTCAAGCTGGGCACGGTACGCAGCCGCATCCATCGTGGCCGCCAAGCGCTGCGTGATCACCTGGGACGCCATTCCGACCCATCTATGGCGGAGGGTTTTCACGACGTGGCCAAATCGGCCTGACGTTTGCGCGTTGCCGTACGGCTTGCCGCGCTACATTCGAAGTAGCCAGACATGACCTGAGGTGAGAGGAGCTGGGGTGATGGTCGATCCCGGGGACGCCGTTCGCCGCGCCTTCTCTTGGTTTCCATCGCAGTTTGCCTCGCAAAGTGACGCGCCCGTCGGCCCGCGCCAATTCGGTTCCACTGAACACCTGTCGACAGAGGCTGTCGCGGCGTTCGCCGACGGCGAGTTGCGCATGACCGCATACCTGCGCGCGGCCCACCACCTCTCGGTGTGTTCTGAGTGCGCGCAGGAGGTTGACGCCCAGCGTCAAGCGCGATCGGCGTTGCGGGACTCCTGCGCTGTGGCGATGCCGACTTCTTTGCTGGGCCTGTTGTCCCAGATCCCGGACCGCGCCCAGGACGAGGTTCCGCCAACGGCCGAAACGCCGCAGTTGGCTGATGGTGCGCAGCGCGCCCGTCGCAAGCGTCGGTAGGATAGAAGCGAAGTCGATCATCGACATTTGTCGGCGATTGCTGACCTAGCTAACTGACTGACGGTACGAGAAGGGCAATAAACGGGTGACTAGTCTGGACAAGGCCAGCCGGGAACCTCTTGAGCCGCGCCCCGTGTCGCGTCCGCCCGTCGACCCTGTAGCCAAACGTACTTTCGGCAGGCCCGCGGGTGTGAACGGCTCCTTTACGGCTGACGGTCAATATCGCGATCAGGGGGAGTACACACCGAAGAACCAAGACCCCGACCCGGTACTGGCCGAAGCGTTCGCCCGCACCCACCCTGGCGGCGATTCGCTGCAGCGGCACCCCGCCGATGTCGGTGCGCTCAAGGCGGAACTTGGAGCGGGTGCCGACGAACTTGACGATCCGTGGCGCAACCCTGGATCGCCGGCCGCCTTGGGGACGCCGGCGTTCGTGCCGCCGCCACCGGCGCCGATCGCCGGCCACACCGGCAGGCTAGGCGTGCGCCAGGTGTTGTTTGGCGGCAAGGTCTCCTACACGGCACTCGCGGTGCTCGGCATAGTCGCGCTGGTGATCGGCGTCGCCGGTGGCCTGGTGGGCCGCAAGACCGCCGAGGTGGTCGAGGCATTTACCACGTCGAAGGTGACTCTGGAGACCAGCAACAGCCCCGATCTGCCGCCCGGCCGATTCACCGAAGTAGCGGCTGCGGTGGCCGACTCGGTGGTCACCATCGAAGCGGCCAGCGACGGCGAAGGTGCCCAAGGGTCCGGAGTCGTCGTGGACGGCCGCGGCTACGTCGTCACTAACAATCACGTGATCTCTGAGGCAGCCAGCAACCCGAGCAAGTACAAGCTGGCTGTGGTGTTCCACGACGGCACCGAAGTTCCGGCGAACCTAGTTGGCCGCGATCCCAAGACCGACCTGGCGGTGCTCAAGGTCGACAACGTCGACAACCTCGTCGTCGCGCGGATGGGCGACTCCGAGAAACTCCAGGTCGGCGAAGAAGTGATCGCCGCCGGCGCGCCGCTGGGACTGCGCAGCACGGTCACCACTGGCATCATCAGCGCGCTGCACCGCCCGATACCGCTGTCAGGCGACGGTTCGGACACCAACACCGTCATCGACGGGGTGCAGACCGATGCGTCGATCAATCACGGCAACTCGGGCGGGCCACTGATCAACATGAACGCCGAGGTGATCGGCATCAACACCGCCGGAAAGTCACTGTCTGACAGCGCCAGCGGCCTCGGGTTCGCAATCCCGGTCAACGAGGTCAAGCAGGTTGTCGAGACGCTGATCCGGAACGGCAAGATAGCCCACCCGACCCTGGGTCTCACAGCGCGCTCGGTGGGCAACGATGTCGCCAAGGGTGCGCAGATCGCGAACGTGACCCAGGGTGGACCCGCCGAGCAGGGCGGCATCCTTGAGAACGATGTTGTCGTCAAGGTGGGTGATCGCGAAGTCGACGACGCCGACGAGTTCGTCGTCGCCGTGCGGCAACTCGCGATCGGCGAGCCGGCACCCATCGAGGTCGTCCGCGACGGCCGTCGCGTCACGCTCACCGTGACTCCCCGTCCGAGTAACAGCACGTAACCGATGTTCGCCAACGTCGGCTGGGGCGAGATGATGGTCCTGGTAATAGCCGGATTGGTGATCCTCGGACCAGAGCGACTGCCCGGCGCGATCCGGTGGACGTCCAGCGCGCTGCGACAAGCCCGGGACTACATCGGCGGCGCCACCAGCCAGCTGCGAGAGGACCTTGGCCCCGAGTTCGACGACCTGCGCGAACCGCTCTCCGAGCTGCAAAGGCTCAAAGGCATGACGCCGCGCGCGGCGCTGACCAAGCACCTGCTCGACGGCGACGATGCGATCTTCACCGGGAAGTTCGACACAGCGGGCAGTCCACAGCAAGTATCGGAGAAGTCGCTGTCCTCTGGTGGTCCCGCCGAGGTCGCTCCCGCCACGCCCGACCCCGAACAGCCGGCAGCGTCGACGCCTTTCGACACGGATGCCACCTAGCGGTCCCCATTTACATCGAAACTGCGTTCTTCCAGCCGAAGTACGAGAGGCTACCTGCTGAGAATGCAGTCTCAGTGCTAGCGGCCTGCGAGGTCCAAACCCAGCGACATGCCGGCAAGGCCACGCTTGCGGCTTGATAGCGCGTCGGCAATGCTGCGCAGCGCCTTACCTGCTGCGGTGTTCGGTGCGGACAACACCAGCGGCACACCGGAGTCGCCTGCCGAGACCAGGGCGGGATCAAGAGGCACCTGGCCCAGTAGTGGAACCTCGGCACCAACGGCCCGGGACAGGCTCTCGGCGACCTGGCGGCCACCGCCCTCCCCGAAGATCTGCATCGTCGTTCCGTCTGGCAGCACCAACCCAGACATATTCTCCACCACTCCGACGATGCGCTGCCGGGTCTGCAGCGCGATCGCCCCCGCACGCTCAGCGACTTCGGCAGCAGCCAACTGCGGAGTGGTGACGACCAGGATCTCCGCCCCCGGAATTAACTGCGATACCGAGATCGCGATGTCGCCGGTACCTGGCGGCAGGTCCAGCAGAAGTACGTCCAGATCGCCCCAGTAGACGTCGGCGAGGAACTGCTGAAGCGCCCGGTGCAGCATTGGCCCACGCCATACCACGGGCGTATTGCCCTGGGTGAACATCGCGATTGAGATGACCCGGACGTCGTGCGCGACCGGCGGGAGGATCATCGAGTCGACCTGGGTCGGCCGGTCGGTCGCGCCTATCATCCTGGGCACCGAGTGTCCATAGATGTCGGCGTCGAGAAGGCCGACCGAGAGCCCGCGGGCGGCCAGCGCGGCGGCCAGGTTCACCGTGACGCTGGACTTGCCAACACCGCCCTTCCCGGAGGCGATGGCGTATACACGGGTCAGCGAATCGGATTGGGCGAAGGGGATCACCGGTTCTCGTGAATCGCCGCGCAGCTGCTTGCGCAGTTCGGCGCGTTGCTCGTCATTCATGACGTCAAGAGTTACCTTCACCGCTCCGGTGCCGGGCACGTCGTTAACTGCGCGGGTGACGCTGTCGGAGATCTCGGTCTTCTTCGGGCAGGCGGCAATGGTCAGGTACAGCTCGACGTGCACCGATCCGTCCTGGCCGTCGTATCCAACAGCGACGTCCTTGACCATGCCCACTTCGGTGATTGGACGGCGCAGTTCAGGATCGATCACTTTGGCCAGCGCGGCACGGACCGAGGACTCTAGGTCAGGCGGGGTTGAGGACATCAACGGCGAGTCTAGGCCGAATGCGGGTGGCGATCTGAAGGCGGGCGACCGCTGTGCTCAAGCCACCGGACCCGGTGCGGGGCCGAGCGCTGGGGGTAGCGGGCCGGGCATGGGAGGCCCTGGTGGCGGAGCCATGGGTGGACCGGGTGGCGGAGCCATGGGTGAATCGGGCGGGAGTAGCGGCTGGGCCATCGGTGCTGGAGGCGGTGCGAACCCCGGCGGCGCGAACCCCGGCGGCGCGAACCCGGGTGGCGCGAACCCGGGTGGCGGAGGCGGGGCGATGTCCTGAATGCAGAACACCGCACACTGCGGCTCGGGCGGCGGTTGCATCCATGGAGGCAACCATTCCGCCGGCTGCTGGGTTGCCGGCTTCGGGAATGCCTGCAGCGCCTGGACGGGTCCAGGAAGCGGTCCGAGCGACTGACCCGCCGCGAATCCCGGGACATTGGTCGAGATCTGACTGGCTGCATCGGTGCGGACCATGAGCGGAATCAGCGACAGCGGATCGTTGGGTGGTAGACCGGTGGCGTTCAACGGCAACCCAGGTCCAAGTCCCTGGGTGCGGTCGAGGTGGGTGTTGGCGCTACGGAAGCTTCCGCTGCTGCTGCCGAGCGAGGGGACGGAGCCGTTGATCGGCGGCAGGTCGACGGGCACGACACCGGTTGCGTAGGAGGCGGCCCAGCTCAGCACATTGCGCGTGTAGGCCATCGAGTTGTTGTAGCGCAGAATCGCGGCCATCACGTCTGCCTGGTTGCGTAAGTTCAGTCCGCCGCTGCACAGGTAACGCGCCGCCGCCAGTGATGCGTCGAAGACGTTCTGGACGTCGGCCTTGCCGTCATTGTCGCCGTCGGACGCATAGCGCGACCACGTGCCGGGCAGGAACTGCATCGGACCCATTGCTCTGGCGTAGGTCACCCGTTCAGCGCTGCGACTCTGCACGATGATCTCGTTGCCGGGCAGCGTGCCGTCTAAGGCGGGTCCGTAGATCGGTCGTACCGCGGTGCCACGCGAATCTGTCGCGCCGCCGTAAGCGTGCATCGACTCGATGCGGCCGATCCCGGCCAGCAGGTTCCAGCTAACCCCGCACGCAGGGAAAGCCGCCGCCATCATGCTTTCGGCATTTCGGTAGGCCGCCAACGCCATTGCCGGAATGCGCAGTGTCCCAGGTGAATTGACCACGGCGGCGGGGGGTGGCGAGGAAGAGCTGCCGGCGACCGTGTGAAACGGGGTCGGTGTCTTGGCCACCGCTACCACTGACGCGCCGGAGTCCTCGCCGGCGGAGGGCTCAACGAGGGCCAGTGGCATGACCGCGGAGTCCCGCGAGGGCGCGTTGCTCGATGGAGCGGCCCCTCCCACGGCGCCGGCCAATACAAGAGGGGTGAGCACCGCGGCCACACCGAACGCCGGCATGCGCGCAACTCGGCCCACACGACGGCCAGCTGCGCGAAGGGTCGATTCTCCCCCTATGTGCACTCGAACCGCCCTGCCTGTCAGATCACCTATGAACCACGCCACCATACCTACTTGGCAACGATGTCGTAACAGCAATCGCCACAGCTAGCTCACCCATTTTTCCTAAGATTGCCGGTGGGTAGCCTCGGTGCCCGTCTCAACAGGCCCGGTTCCGGCCGGTCGGCGCAGTTCGGCGAGCAGATCGCGGATGTCCTCCAGTTCGCGGCGCAGATAGTCGCGGGTGGCGACTTCGCCGACAGCAAGGCGCAGCGCTGCCAGTTCGCGGGCCAGGTACTCGGTATCGGCCTTGGTCTGCTCGGCACGTCTGCGGTCTTCTTCCAGGGAGACCCGGTCCCGGTTCTCCTGCCTGTTCTGGGCAAGCAGGATCAAGGGCGCCGCGTAGGCGGCCTGAGTGGAGAATGCGAGGTTCAGCAGGATGAATGGGTATGGATCCCACTGCCAGACGAAGGCGCCGATGTTGAGCAGGACCCACACGAACACCACGACGGTTTGGATCGCCAGGTAGCGACCGGTGCCGAGGAACCGAGCGAACCGTTCGCCGACCCGGCCGACTGCCTCGATATCGAGTCGGGGGGCAAGCGATCGGGAGACGCGGGGCGTGTCGAGGCGCTGCCGGGCCGACGATTCGCTCATACCGTCCCCTCGGCGGTGACGATCACAGGTTCGGCTTCTCGTTCTCGCCAGTCGTCGGGCAGCAGATGGTCGAGCACATCGTCGACCGATACGGCACCGAGCAGGTGATGTTCCTCGTCGACCACCGGCCCGCACATCAGGTTGTAGGCGGCGAAGTAGCGGGTGACCGCACCCAGCGAGTCTTCGGGTCGCAGCTCGGGCAGGTGGGTGTCAACGATTCCGCTGACCAGCTCAGCGGGTGGTTCGCGTAGCAGGCGCTGCAGATGCACGCAGCCCAGATAGTGGCCGGTAGGGGTGGCGGTGGGCGGTCGCACCACGAAGACTACCGATGCCAACGCCGGCGTAAGGTCTGGATCACGCACTCGCGCAAGGGCATGGGCAACGGTGGTGTCGGGAGCCAGCACCACCGGTTCGGAGGTCATCAGGCCGCCTGCGGTGTTCGGCGAGTGGCTAAGCAGGCGGCGCACGTCCTCGGAGTCCTCGGGGTCCATCCGTCTCAGGAACAGTTCGGCATCCGCCGGTGCCATCGTCCCAAGTAGGTCGGCGGCATCATCGGGGTCCATCGCCTCGAGTACATCGGCGGCGCGGTCCGTCTTGAGCTGCTGCAGCAGCGCCAGCTGCTCGTCTTCATGCAACTCCTGCAGCACATCGGCGAGCCGTTCGTCGTCGAGCGCGTTGACTACTTCGTGGCGCCGCTTGGCCGGCAACTCGCGGATAGCGTCGGCCACCTCGACGGGTCGCTGGCTCTGGAACTGTTCAAGGAGTTGGGCCACACCCTGATCGGGCATAGCCAGACCGGACGGCGTGAGGCCGTGGACATGCTCCCAGTCGACGGGGTACACATTGCTGCGTCGGCCCAGTCGGCGCGGCGGACGCACCGCGACCTTGGTGACCATCCAGTCGCGGGTGCGGGCTTGTTCGATAGCGAGATCCACGACGATCACGTCGAGTCCTGTCAGCTGTGTCAGGTCCGGGTCGTCTACTTGCACCCGTATATCGACAACCTGACCCAGTACGAGAACCTCGCCCGGACGCTGTGAGAAGCGGCGCAGGGACACATTGCCGGTGGACAGCGTGACAGCGCCTGGTTCGATCGCCGTGACGCGCAGAATAGGCACGAAAATTCTTCTGTGACTAAGCAATTCGATAACGAGTCCGAGAACCCGGGGTTGCTGGCGTACGGCGCTGATACCGATGACCACATCGCGGACGCGTCCGATGGATTCGCCGTCGGGGCCAAGCACCACCATCCCCGCGAGCCGGGCCGCGTAGACCCTGTTGACCGACGCCACGGTTGTCAAGAGTAGAGACTGTTCTTGCGGAAAACCGGCGACCCCGTCGAACCTTCCGAACCGGGCAGGTGCGCCAAGACGTCCCAGAACACCATGGGCGACGAACCCGCCGGGCATAATCGCGATCAGGTCGCGATATTGAATACCCACACCGCGAGAGTGGTGGTGGCCACAGTGATGAGCAAGATCGCGAGCAGATTCAGCCAGATCCCACCCTTGACCATGTCGCCAACGTTGACGTAGCCGGTGCCGAAGACTATTGCGTTGGGCGGGGTGGCGACTGGGAGCATGAACGCCGAGGTCGCCGCGAGGGCGACCGGGATCGTCAGGAGCAATGGATCCTGGCCGATACCCACCGCGAGGCCACCGACCACCGGTAGGAAGGTTGCCGCGGTGGCGGTATTGCTCGTCAGCTCGGTCAGGAAGATCACCGCGGTCGTGATCAACCCCACCAGCAGCAGAATCCCCAGCCCCTTCAGGCTCTGTGCCTGCGCGCCGATCCAATCGGTGAGTCCTGATGAGCTGAACTGCGAGGACAGCGCCAGACCGCCGCCAAACAGCAACAGAACACCCCACGGCAGTTGTGCTGCGGTAGCCCAGTCGAGCAACCGCACGCCCAGTTTCGACCCCGCCGGCAGAATAAAGAGCAGCAGCCCGGCGCCGACCGCGATCCCGGCGTCGGAGAGGGGAGGCTGCTCCCAGACCAGTGGGAACGCTATCCAGCTGGTCGCGGCCAAGGCGAAGATCACCGCCACGCGGCGCTCACCGCTGGAGGCGCCCCCAAGTTGCTTGAGCTCTGTCTCGAACAGTTCCTTGCCGCCGGGGATCTCGTCGATCTCCGGCTTGAAGATCACCTTGACCAGCAGCAGCCAGGTGAACATCAACAGGATGGCGGCGAGCGGAAGGCCAAGCAGCATCCACTGACCGAAGCCGATGGTGATGTTCTGCTCGTCTTGCAGATAGCCCACCAGCAACGTGTTCGGCGGAGTGCCGATGATTGTTGCAAGCGAGCCGACCGAGGCCGCGTACGCAATGCCCAACATCAGAGCGGTGCCGAAGTTGGAGCTCCTCACTTGCTGTTTGACATCGTTATCGCCAGCTTCAGGCTTCTGTCCTGAGATCGTGCCGACCAGCATCAGGACCGAGACACCGATCGGCACCATCATCACTGCCGTCGCGGTGTTGGACACCCACATGCTCAGGAACGCGGTGGCGAGCATGAAACCAGCGATTACCCGGGTCGCACTGGTGCCCATGGCCCGAAGTGTGAGCAATGCGATTCGCCGGTGCAGGTTCCAACGCTGCATCGCCAGGGCGATGAGGAATCCGCCCATGAACAGAAAGATAATGTCGCGTCCGTAGTAGGCACCGACGTCGGAGACGTCCACGTCGTCCACGAACAGCGGAAAGACGATCAGCGGCAGCAACGCGGTGGCCGGGATCGGGATCGCTTCGGTTGCCCACCACACGCCCATGAGGACCGCGATGGCGGCGGTCACCTTGGCTGGGTGGGCCAGGTCGTCGGGCAGTAGCAGATAGACCAATACTGCCAACAGCGCGCCGGCACCGAAGCCAATCCAGCGTCTGCGGAACGTCGACTTGTTCTCGGCCGGAGCGCGCTCCCCGGCCGACTGCTGGTCGACTTCAGCCTCACCCTGCGGGCCGGGTTCGTTGGTTTGGAGATCTGCGCGAGCGCCGTGATCACTGGACATCAGGTCACCGCCGCGGGTCTGGATCGCGGCGCCAAATACCGCCGCTGTCAGCTGGAAAGGGCTGCAATAGTCCAGGCCAGACTGATCATCAGGGTCACCACACCCACGACGATGCCCGCTACCGCCAGGCCTTGGCCGGCCTCACGCGTCTGCTTGATTTGGTTGAGCGCCACAATGCCGAGCACGATCCCGACGATCGCTCCCAGGCCGCAGCACACACCGACGATCGAGGCCACGAGCGATGCGATCGCCATGGTGTTGGTGCTCTGCCGGACGGGCGCCCCGTATCCGTACTCGGCGCCCGGGTACCCGGTGGGCGGCGGTGGGTAGGCCCCGTATAGGGATGGCGGTGGGTAGGACGCGACGCCGTATCCCGGGTCGGGGTAGGGCGAGGAGCCGGGATCTGGGTATTGCGGTGGGTAGCCGGCCGGAGGTGGTAAGTAGCCGGCCGGTGGTGCTGGGTAGCCGCCAGGCGGCGGATAATCGCCCGACGGTGGGTAACCGGTCGGCGGGGTGTGTGCCGAGGCGTTGTAATCCGGGTCTGGGGGAGTGAATGGGGCCGGCGGCGGGTAATCCACGGATGCGGGCGGCGAACTGGGCGACTGCTCGATTGGCGGCGCTTCGTAGCCTGCCGGCGACGGCTCGGACCCACTAGCGGTGGAATCGGAAGATTCGATGCGGCCGGCGTCGTCGTCCGGATTTGTCATGTTGATTAACCTAGTGCAAGGTTCGGGAACCCCCGCAAGACGTAGTGAGCGCGTCTCGGGGCACCTTCGGCGGGCCCGGAGCGTTGATCGGCAGAATAGCGTTGCACGTCACGCAATCGAAGGAGCCCTCAGACCATGACCAGCCCGTTCCAGCATGGACAGAATCCCGTCGCGGCGCCCGGCGTCACCGCCCCAGGACGTGGACGCCGGGTCGGACTGCCCACTCCGCCCAAGGGGTGGCCGATCGGGTCGTATCCGACCTATGTCGAAGCTCAACGTGCCGTGGACTACCTCTCGGATCAACAGTTCCCCGTCGAGCATGTGACCATTGTCGGCGTCGACCTGATGCAGGTCGAGCGGGTGACTGGGCGATTGTCCTGGCCGAAGGTGCTCGGCGGCGGCGTACTCACGGGCGCCTGGTTGGGCCTTTTCATCGGTCTGATCCTGGGCTTCTTCAGCCCCAATCCATGGAGTGCGCTGATCACCGGTTTGATTGCGGGCGTGTTTTTCGGGCTGATCACCACGGCGATCCCGTACGCGATGGCACGGGGCACCAGAGATTTCAGCTCGACGATGCAACTGGTCGCTGGGCGTTACGACGTGCTGTGCGATCCACAGAGCGCCGAGCGGGGCCGGGACCTGCTGGCACGCTTGACGATTTAGCCTACTGCGTTTTCGCAGCATCGTGTCCCCCCCAGAAGTCAGCAACATCCTTGCCCCCCTGGCAGTCATCGGGTGAGCGACGTCCTGATCCGGGTCCGCGCGCACCTGCGAGACCATTTCACGCGGATGGGTATCGTCTCGGAGCCCGTTGAGGCGAGCGTGACGTTCATCGGGGCGGAACCCATCGATGTCATCCGTTTCGGAGTTCGGGATAGCCCTGATTCTCACGCAACGCACTATATTTCGCTGGGGTGCTCCCGGCGCCCCATGGTCGATCCAGCCGAGTTGCTTGCCGACCCCGTACATGGTCCCCGCGCCGAGATCACCGTCGCCCTGCGTGGGCCTTCGCCCACAGGGTTAGCGCGTTCGGTGGCGGTGGTCGCCGCCGCCCCCTCCGTTGAGGGTGTGGTCCTGGAGCCCGACGCGCTGGTGGATCTGGAAGCTCCGCTGTGGCAGGGCGCTCCCTTTACCGCATACCTGTTGGGGCGCAGTGAGATCGGCGACGTCGTCCTGCCGGAGCCCTTGTCGCCGGTCAGCGTGTTGTCGGCGATTCCGATCACTGCAACGGAGGCGGCGTGGGTGCGCCTCACGGGAGCCGGCTCCATGCGGGACGCGTGGGTCGCCGATGGGGTCGATCCCACGGACCCGCGCCGGCGGGCCGCCAACCCGGCGTGAGCGATTGATATCTGCGTCCGCCGTGTTGGAATCTTTCCGATGGGGTCGGCGAATTGGGCACCTTGAATGCCTCACTCGCTATCCGCATTAGCAGACTTCAGCCACACCCATGCGGCGTCTTCGTCGTCACTGTCGAAAAAGCGGACGTCAATCGGCAGCGCCGACAGCACCGTTTCGGCCACGTTCTTCATCCAGCCCGGCCCGCCGATTATCGCGTAGCGGCGAATGTGACTCAATGACGACAGTTTCATCGAGATCACGGATCTATCGACAAGGATGGAAGGATCAAAACCGTGGTAGCCCTTCCAAACCACGATCAAATCGATTTTCTGCCCGCCCTCGTATACGCGCTGCAAAGGCTCAACCACCTGCTCCATGTCGGCCTTGCTAAGCCTGCCCTCGATCTCAAAGCCGAGAAGCTGCGGGCTTCCGGTCTCGAGCATCTTCACGGCATGCGCAGGCTCGGCCTGCGGGTCGGCGGGCGCGGACGCGAAAGCCAGCGCCTGCTCGCGCTCGCTTGAGCTGAAGGTACGGATCTTCACGGCAGAGAGGAGCGGATCGAAGAACTTCGCCAACGCACGCGGGAACTTCTTGTCAGAGATCAA
>DAOUYK010000102.1 GCA_030666145.1 Mycolicibacterium sp.
GGTTGATGATGCTGAGGTTGACGAGGTTGAGTCCGACGAGGTTGACGAGGTTGAGTCCGACGGGTCCGACGAGTCCGACGAGGTGGACGTTGACGAGGCTGAGGTTGACGAGGCTGACGTTGACGAGGCTGAGGTTGACGAGGCTGAGGTTGACGATGCTGAGGTTGACGAGGTTGAGTCCGGCGAGGCTGAGGACACCCTCGTGGTCGATGACGTCGCGGCCGAAGGTGATACTGACGACGGCCGTACTAACCTCCAAGTCCCCGGTGGAAGCGGGGATTCCGAGCAGGGTGGAATTATCCGTAGATGGCTGCGTCGACGCCGGAGCCGCGACTAAGAAGGCCCGCGCGACTAGGGCCGCTGACTCGCCCAGCGTCCCTCCCTACGAAGTCACCGGGCTGTGCGGACTTCCACCCGCAGGGTGCGCCGAGCTGATGACTTCCAGCTACCCCGCGGGTGCTAACGACGCAACGAAGCCTCGAAGAACGCCGCAGAAACCTGCGGATCCTCATCGCCGGCCTACTGCCACACTCAGTCCAATCCGCCATCTTTCTGGGAGGTTGAACTGAAGCTCACAGAGATAACTCGGTCTTCTGGTCAACGCTGGTATGCACGCCGGGGACCAGTGGTCGGTCAACGAGCTGCTCCGCTGTGCGGGAGTGCGGCGCTGAGCGGCGGGGCGGCAAAGTCGCTGCCGGTGACTGAAAGAGGGCGGCGTGCGCGCGCTGAAATCGTTGATGCTGCAGCCACTCTCATCTACCAACGCGGTGTGCGCCCGACCATTCTTGACGATGTACCGGCCGCTGCAGGCTGCGGGAAGTCCCACCGGTGCCCCGATGCCGCCGAACAACCGTTCCCCACCCGCCAATGAAAAGGAGCTCCACCATGGATATATTGCGGACCCCCGAAGAACTATTCGCCGACCTTCCCGACTTCCCCTTCGCGCCCCACTATGTGGAGGTCGATTCTGGCGACGGCGCGACTCTGCGGATGCACTATCTCGACGAGGGCCCGGCAGACGGCGAGGTGGTGCTGCTGCTGCACGGGGAGCCTTCGTGGAGCTACTTGTACCGGCGGATGGTCCCGGTGCTGGTGGGTGCCGGATTTCGCACGGTGGCCATCGACCTGGTGGGATTCGGTCGTAGCGACAAGCCCACGAGCCGTGAGGACTACACGTATCAAGCCCATGTGGACTGGACGTGGGCGGCGATCGAGGCGATCGGTTTGTCCGACATCACGCTGGTGTGCCAAGACTGGGGCGGGCTGATCGGCTTGCGCCACGTTGGAGAACATCCGGAGAGGTTCGCCCGCGTCGTGGCAGCCAACACCATGCTGCCCACCGGAGACCACCACCCCGGTAAGGCGTTCCTGGCGTGGCAGAAGTTCAGCCAGGAGACCCCGGAGTTCCCAGTGGGGGCAATCGTCGACGGTGGTTGCGTGTCAACGCTGACGCCGGAAGTGAAGGCAGCCTACGACGCACCCTTCCCCGACGACGCCTACAAGGCCGGCGCCAGGCAGTTCCCGCTGCTTGTCCCGATCAGCCCCGACGACCCCGCTGCACCGGCTAATCGCGCGGCATGGGAAGCGCTGGGCCGCTTCGAGAAGCCTTTCCTGTCAGCGTTCTCCGATGCCGATCCCATTACCGCTGCGGCCGAGCCGGTGCTGCGAGCTCAGGTTCCGGGCGCTGAGGGGCAGACCCACGTGACGATCGGCGGCGGTGGCCACTTCCTGCAGGAGGACAAGGGCCCCGAGCTGGCCGAGGCCGTGGTGACGTTCATCGGTGCGACGCCGCGGTAAACGACGAGCCGCTGCCCATGGGCGGACTGCTGCAGATGCGTCCGGCGCCGCACCGGTGGCGACCGGCGTTGCGTTTCGCTGCGAGCAGCGCGATACCGGTCCTAATCGGCTGGGTCGCAGGCGACATCGACGCCGGCCTCATCGCGAGCCTTGGCGCGTTCACGTGCAGCTACGGCAGCGACCGCCCCTTCCCCAATCGTGGCGAACAGTTGGCCGTGATTGCGGTGGCATTCGCAGTAGCGGTGACAGTGGGCGCTTCGGCGACCGCGGTCACCTGGGTCGCGGTCACGTCGGTGTCGGCGGTCGCGGTCGCTGCAGTGTGGCTGTGTTCGGCGTTGTCGGTCGGCCCGCCCGGCGCCTACATGTTCGTCGTGGTATGCGCTGCGGGCGTGGGGGCTTCGGCGACGAACCTGCCGGCCTGGCAGATCGGTCTGCTGGTTTTCGCCGGCGGGGCAATCGCCTGGACCGTACAGATGGGTGTCTTCCTGGTCGCCCCCCGCGGTCCGGAGAAAGCCGCGCTCGCCGCCGCGGGCGAAGCCGTCGCCGCCTACCTCGAAGTTGCGGGCACACGCGAAGCGGGTGCCGCGCGGCGGCAGGCGGCGGCCGCGCTGTCGCGCTCGTGGGCCGTGTTGGCTGAGTACCAGCCGCGTACCGCTCGGCGCGACAGGGTGCGGTACCCATTCAGAGAAGCCAACCATGCGCTGCAGGTGCTCTTCGCCAACGTGATGCGGGAGGGAGCCCTGGGCGAACGTGTAGGCGCCTCAGTCGCGGCCACTGCCCGCGCCATCGGTGACCACGATGCCGATCCTGGCATCGTCGCGGACCGCGAACTGGGGCGGCCGTCGCTGCCCGCTCTGCCAGTCTCGGCGCGTCTTGCTCGGGCGATCAAACCCCGCACCCAGACCCGTCGGGTGATGCTGAGGGTTGGCCTCGCCGCGCCCCTGGCCGGCGCCGGCGCCGCGCTGCTCGGTGTCGGCCATGTGTACTGGGCGATGGCTGCGGCCGTTCTGATACTGCACCAGGGCGCTAACCGACTGGCTACCCTGCAGCGTGGCGCCGAACGCTTGACCGGCACATTTATCGGGCTGGGCCTTGCGGCAGTCGTTCTCAGTGTCCACCCGCAGGGGTTGTGGCTGGTTGTCGTGGTCTTTGTGCTGCAGTTCGCGATCGAACTTTTCGTAGTCAGCAACTACGCGCTGGCCACCGTGTTCATCACTGCAATCGCGTTGACCATCGCGTCGGGCTCGCGCCGTGTCGATGTCGCCGAACTTGTCGTCGACCGCGGTCTGGACACCGCCATCGGCTGCGTGGCTGGCGTGATGGTGTACCTGCTCATCGCTCGTCGCCAGGAAGTTGACCGCATCACCGACGCGATCGCCGACATGCTTCGAGACACCATCGCCATCACCGCGTTCCTCGCCCGCGGGGACGCCTCCACACTGGCAGCCCGCGGGGCCCGGCGGGATCTCCAGGAAAGCATCCTGGATCTGACGGCCGCCGAGGAATCCGCGCGCAGCGGTTTCCGCCGGGACTGCATCGTTGCCACCAGGCTTGCGCCGATCGTGACCGCCGCCGAACAGCTGGGTTATGCGACCCTCACCGCGAGCTGGGCTGCCGAACGCAGTTTTGAGGGCATCTTCGGATCTGCCGATGCAAAAGTCCTACATTGCTGTGCTGCAGAGCCTTTCAGAAGCGTTGCACATCGGTATGACCCGGGCGGTCACGGCAGACCTGCCACCGTTCTCGGCAGCCGAGGTGTTGGCGCTCTCGGATGCCCTGCGGCGTCGATGACCTAAGCCGGCTGGCGCCGGCGTGCCTAGTCGGCTGGGCGCAGGTGGGTGATGTCGCCAGCCGATATTGTCACAACGCCGGGTCCGGTATTCACACAAAGTCGGCCTTGGTGGTCGATATCTATTGCGCAACCGGTGATTTCGCGATTCCCAGGTAAAATCGCACGTACTCGTCTTCCCACCGTAAGGCTGTGTCGGCGGTAGTCGTCCATGAGTGCCGAGTCGGGGCCGCTGGCTGAACGCCACCGCCCGATGCGGGCGGTCAGCTTGCGCAGGATGTCACCGACTAGGGCGTCGCGGTCGAGCATCGTTGCGCCGAGCATATGCAGTGATGTCGCCCGGAGATCGGGTGCCTCCTCAGCGGACAATGTGACGTTGAGCCCCAGGCCTGCCACGATTACTGGCTCAGGTGCGGCCACCTCGGCCAGGATGCCAGCCAGCTTGCCGGTACCCACCAGGACGTCGTTAGGCCACTTCACGCCTGCTTCGATACCGGTGCTTGCCAGGATCGCATCGACCAGCGCGACGCCGGTCAACAATGACAGCCAACCCCAGACTGCTGCGGGAACTCCCTCGGTCCCAACGCCTACCGACATCGTGACCTGCGAACGCGCCGGAGCCGACCAGCTGCGCCCGTGGCGGCCGCGTCCGGCACTCTGGTGTTCGGCAAGCAGTACGGCGCCCCGAATGTCCCCACCGGCTGCATGCCGGGCCAGAAGGTCGGCGTTGGTCGAACCAGTTGTTGTGACCACATCCAGCTGGCGCAACGGGAGTTGGGGGCCAACGAACTCATCACGTAGCGCCACGACATCCAATGGGGCTCGTTTCACTGGCACACGACCAATTTTCACGCCGCTGTGCAGCGATTGCGGTTGCGCGTCAACACCATCGGCGGCGGGGGCTGTCGGCGTTGGTGGGCGCTATGAAATCGATGATGAGTCAAACGGTGCACAATTCAGCGCCGTTCTGGCCCGAGCAGGCGCTGCACCACCGACCGGTTGGGGTCGTTGTCCCGTGCGCTGAGTAGAAATTCCATTCCAGCCTCCACCGCATTCTTGGTCTGCTCACGTACCGTGCGCACGACTGCATCGTCGTCCTGTTGTCCGGTCACAGCCTTGCTGTGGATTGGTTCACCGAACCAGTAGTACTGGCGTTCGGGTCGTGGAAACGGTGTGATCCCTATACCGCGCGTTATTGGCATCGCGTTCGAACTGCCCAATACCTTCTCGACGAATAACCGCGTCGGGGCGAGTAAAGGGTTGTCCCCGTCGAGTACGATGTCGACAGCTTCCTCTGCACCCACCGCTGCGAACGGCATGATCGTATAGCCGTGCTCAATGGCTAGCCGGGCGAAACCCATGCGTTCCTTCCAGATGAGTCGATATTTCTCACCTTTGCGCTTGGCGACCTCACGTCCACCCCCGGGATAGACCAGGATGACCTCGCCGCGGCGCATCAGCTCGGAGGTGATTGCCCGGGTTCCGTCCACCACTCCGCAGGCGGTCAGAACGTCGCGCCAAATGGGAACTTTGAAGTGGGCGTGGTCTCCCAAGGAGCGGACCATGATCCCGCGGTCCCACAATTCCGCGCACATCAAAGGGGAGTCGAGCATGCCCATAACCGTGTGGTTGCCCACCAGTAGCGCGCGCCTTTTCGGAACCTTCTCAATGCCGTAGACCTTGGGATTGATCACCTTGCGGATCGGCTCGATCAACAGCAGCGCCCGCCCGATCTCTTCGTCTGACGGGGGCCCGGGGACCGCCGTACTGGTATCGCTGTGCGTCACGAGGACAGTATGCGGCACACCGGTTACCCGCAGCCGCGAACGAGCGTCCCCCGATCGTGAGCCCACTGTCGACGGGCCGGCCTACCGGAGGCCAGGACCGACGAACAACCACCTTCCTGACCGGTGCGCGGTCTGGCATGCTGGGGAACATGACTGACCCGCAGTTCACTGGCAACGACGGTGGAAATTCCTACACACCTCCACCGCAGCAGCCCGGATACCCACCCCCGGGGCAATACCTGCCGCAGGGGGCATATCCACCACCGGTGAGCGGGTATCAGCCGGGCTACATGGACCCCGCTGCGCCGTATGGCAGGCACCCCATGACGGGTGAGCCACTCTCAGAGAAGTCAAAGGTCGTTGCGGGGCTTCTCCAGCTGCTCGGATTATTGGGCTTGGTCGGAATCGGCCGCATTTACCTTGGGTACACCGGATTGGGCATTGCCCAACTAGTCGTCGGACTGATCACCTGCGGTCTTGGTGCAGTGATCTGGGGGATCATCGACGCCGTCTTGATCCTCACCGACAAGGTCCGTGACCCGCAAGGACGGCCCCTGCGCGATGGCACTTAGCCCGCCACCCAACAAACGACTATTTGGCGCGCTCGGCACGGGTGCGGCGGCGATCGGCGGTCTGGCCTATGTCGGCTTCGGCAATCCGCACAACCCGAATTTCATTTTTCCGCCGTGCCCTTTCAAAGCACTGACGGGACTGAATTGCCCGGCGTGCGGAGGACTGCGGATGACCCACGACATTCTGCACGGTGACCTGACTGCCGCGTTTTTCGATAATGCGCTTCTGCTCGTTGGGCTTCCTGCGCTGTTGACGTGGGTGTTGGTGCGCCGGAGCAGGGGCAAACCGGTGTCGACCACTCCGGCATTCGTCGTCATTATCGCTGTCGCCGTGACGTGGACTGTCGTACGAAATCTCCCCGGTTTCCCCCTGGTCCCGACGATTCTCGACGGGTGAACTCACCTGCCTCGCGCCCGTCCTCAACCGCAGCCGCGCCTGGCTGATCGTCGGGGCATTTGCGGCGGGTCGCCAGCAACAGGGCACGCGGTTGACGTCGGCCCGATGGGCGAGTCGGACCCGCCTGAATCGGTCAGATCCGATGCCTTTCTGGTCATGTTCGGTGAATCAATAGCGACTATGCTCTAGCCGTGAATAGACGCGGAAAGATCGTCTGCACTCTGGGCCCAGCCACCCCCACCGACGAGGCCGTCAGGAAGCTGGTGGAGTGCGGCATGGACGTCGCCAGGCTGAACTTCAGCCACGGTGACTACCCCGACCATGAGGCCAACTACAAGCGGGTTCGGGCCGCCTCCGACTTGACAGGGCACGCCGTCGGAGTTCTCGCCGACCTCCAGGGGCCCAAGATCCGACTCGGACGGTTCGCCGATGGGCCCACCTACTGGTCCAAAGGCGAAACAGTACGGATCACGGTGGAAGACTGCCAGGGCACCCATGACCGGGTGTCCACGACCTACAAACGCCTGGCCGGGGACGCCGCGCCCGGCAATCGCGTCCTCGTCGACGATGGCAACGTTGGTCTGGTCGTGGAGCACCTCGACGGCAACGATGTGGTGTGCTCGGTCACCGAGGGCGGCAAGGTCAGCAACAACAAAGGCATGTCACTGCCGGGTATGACCGTCTCGGCCCCCGCATTGTCGGACAAGGATATCGCCGACCTCGAGTTCGCGCTGCGGCTCGGCGTCGACCTGATAGCGCTGTCGTTCGTGCGTTCGCCCACCGACGTCGAGTTGGTACATGAAGTGATGGACCGAGTCGGCCGTCGCGTCCCCGTCATCGCCAAACTCGAGAAGCCCGAGGCGATCGATAATCTTGAGGCTATCGTGCTCGCGTTCGACGCGATCATGGTCGCGCGAGGCGACCTCGGTGTGGAGCTGCCGCTGGAGGAGGTTCCCCTGGTGCAGAAGCGCGCCATCCAAATGGCGAGGGAGAACGCAAAACCCGTCATCGTCGCCACCCAGATGCTCGAATCTATGATTGAGAACTCCAGACCCACCCGAGCCGAGGCGTCCGACGTGGCCAACGCCGTGCTCGACGGTGCGGACGCTGTGATGCTCTCGGGTGAGACCTCTGTGGGCAAATTCCCTTTTGGGACCGTCAAGACGATGGCCCGAATCGTCAAGGCCGTCGAGGAAAATTCGGTCGCCGCCCCGCCGCTGACGCACCTGCCACGCACCAAGCGCGGGGTGATCTCCTATGCCGCCCGCGATATCGGCGAACGACTCGACGCCAAAGCGCTGGTCGCGTTCACGCAATCCGGTGACACCGTGCGTCGGCTCGCCCGGCTACACTCGCCGCTGCCGGTACTGGCGTTCACCGCGCTGTCCGAGGTGCGCAGCCAGTTGTCGCTGACATGGGGAACGGAGACGTTCATCGTTCCCCACATCGATACCACCGACGGAATGATCCGGCAGGTCGACAAGTCGATGCTGGACATGGGCCGCTACAAGCGGGGTGACCTGGTGGTCATAGTCGCTGGCGCTCCGCCGGGCACAGTAGGCTCCACAAATCTGATCCATGTCCACCGAATAGGGGAGGACGACGTTTAGTCGGACGACGATCAAGCGGTGAGGGACGAGCCGCGTTGAGAAGTCCGACCATCCAGCTAGTCGGACGACGCTCAAGCGGCCGACGAGCCACGTTGAGGGGTCCAGCCATCTAATCAGGGGGTAATTCTTGTTCGAGTCGGTATCCAACTCAGACTCGCCGCGTAGCGACTTCGACGAGCTGTTGTCGATACTGCACCTCGAATGCCTCGACCGTGACACCTTCATCGGGGCCCATCCAAGCAAGAATCCCATCCGCACGTTTGGTGGTCAGATGATGGCGCAGGCCTTCGTCGCGGCCGGTCGGAGCCTCGAGAGGCCTTTGCCGCCCAGTATGTTGTCGGTGCATTTCATTGCTGGGGGCGATCCAAAACTGGATCTGGAGTTCCACGTCGTGCGGCTCCGCGACGAACGCCGCTTCGCTAACCGCCGCGTCGACGTTATCCAGCAAGGGCGACTGCTGACGACGGTGCTGGCGTCATACCTGGCTGGTGGTCGCGGCCTTGAGCATGGTGTAGAGGCGCCGCAAGTCGAGGACCCGCTCAGTTTGCCGCCCATCGATGAGCTCTTGCGCGGGTATGAGGACGTGGTGCCGCACTTCGCCGACGCGCTGCGCCCCATCGAATGGCGCTACGCCAACGATCCGGCCTGGGTCATGCGGGACAAAGGTGAGCGGCTCGCGCACAATCGAGTATGGATGAAGGCGCGGGGGGGCATGCCCGACGATCCAGTGATCCACGGCGCCGCGCTGGTGTACTCTTCGGACACCACGGTGCTCGACTCGATCATCACCACGCATGGTTTGTCGTGGGGTTACGACCGGATCTTCGCAGTTAGCGCCAACCACACGGTGTGGTTTCACCGGCCCTTCCGGTTCGACGATTGGGTGCTCTATTCGACGACGTCGCCGGTGGCGGCCGATTCTCGCGGACTGGGAATCGGCCATTTCTTCGACTCAGCGGGCCAGCCCTTCGCCACAGTTGTGCAGGGGGGAATCGTGAAGTACTTCCCGGAACCGCCTATGGCGTCGGCGTGATCACGATGGAGAACTGGTCCTCCACACGTTGGGTGAATTTGTCGGCGCAGGCCTGGACGGCCTCCTGATCTGACCCGGCCCGGCTTACGCAGCTCACATAGTCGGTGCCGCCGACCTCATTGAAGCCCCAAACAGCGATGGCGATCACCACGATCGACTCGATGATGCTCAGCAGCCCCAGCACGATCCCCGCTGTCGCGATACCGCCGTTGTCTGCTTCGCCCCGTTTTACCCTTCCCCGGCCCAGGAACCCGAGGATGATCGCCACAACCCCCAGTACGATGCCGCCGACCACCGAGAACAGGGCAACGATCGCGACGACGAGCGATGCCACACCGAGGCCGTTCTGGGGAGGGGCCGCCGCAGGTGGGGGGTAGCCGCCGGGATATGCACCGTACTGCGGCGGCCGTGGTGGATCGCCGCCTGGGTAGGCGCCGTACTGCGGAGGCTGGGGCGGTTCGCTCATGCGGGTGAGGTTACTCGCCGAACAGCCAGGTTGAAGGCGGTACAAACAGCTTCGTCGATCGTATTCTCGGGTAGGGGACCCGCGGCACCAAAGCTTTGGGCCCTCATTGCCCAGCTGGAGCGCTGAGTTCCTCCTTGAGCTCGGCCACGTTCTTGCTGGCACCGCGAATACCGAACGCCGACACCACTTCGAAAACGCCGAGCACGATGAGCCAGATGCCGATGACCAGGGTTAGCGTCTCCAGCGACTCGAACGGTGAGGCCAGCACGATCACGCCGGCGATCAGGCTGATCACGCCGATGAAGAGCTCCCAGCCGCGGCCAGGAAGCGTCGGGTCACTGATCGCCGACACCGTGGTGGCCACGCCGCGGAAGATGAAGCCGATACCAATCCAGATGGCCAGCAGCAGGATCGAATCCTGCAGGCTTCGGAAGCACAGAACAGCCAGGATCAGGGCGGCCGCGCCGCTGAGGAACAGCAGCACCCGGCCACCGGCGGAGACATCCAGGCTGAACGCGAAGATCACCTGGACGATGCCGGTGACCAACAGATACGCGCCGAACAAAATGGCGGCGACGACGAGGATCTTGCCGGGCCAGGCCAACACCATGGCACCGAGAATCACCGCCAGGACTCCCGAGGCGAGTGTCGACTTCCAAAGATGCTTCAGCAGGCTGGGGGGAGCGGAGGTTTCCATAGGCGAAGTTTTACACACCGGGCGAGTGGTGCGCTTGGCTTCACGCAACTGTTACGCAGGCTGGATCTGGTGGTCAATGATCCGTTGAACGACGCGAAGCGCAGGGCGCGGTCAGCAATTGAAGTACAACACGCCGATATAGGCGGCGTTCTGCCTAGGTCGCCCTGGAGACCGCGAACCGTCGCGGCAAGGTCTTCTTGCATGCTTTGCAGGTGTATGTCGCCCGGTTGATCAAAAACAACAGCTTCC